>JAUWSP010000021.1 GCA_030610025.1 Acidobacteriota bacterium
CATGGCGCACCATGCCTTCGCCGACCTGGTGAAGGAGGCACTCGACGAGGAGATGCCGGAAGCTCCCGAGGAAGAGAAGAAGGAGGAGCTCTCCAAGATCCTCGCCAAGGCCAGAGGTGAAGCTCCAGCCGAGGGCGAGAAGAAGGAGGAGGAGGAGGGCGAGGGCGAGAAGAAGGAGGAGGGCGAGGGCGAGAAGAAGGCGGCCGTCAAACAGGCCATCCTCGACAAGATGGCGCAGGACCCCGACTACGCTGCGTATCTCGCAGCCAAGTACCTCGAGGACTGAGGTAAGATAGGGGTCACGGACCCCTTTCAATCTCGGGAGTGATTCATGTCCTACACACTCGACCAGTTGCTCGACGAAACCGGAATCAATGAGATCACCGGCGAGCACCTCAACAAGCAAGCCTCGACGTCCGAGCGGCAGGATCTGTCCAAGCTGGCAGAGCGATGTCGCCGGGCGGTCGACGCAACGCCCGACGAGCGGGTGTCGTCTGAGCAACAGGCTCTGGTCGAAAAGACGGCTGCTGTGGCGATCATCGGGAAGACTCTTGCCGAGATCCGGGCGATCGACGACTCCCCTCCAGATCAGGTCAAGACGGCCTCGACGGAGACTCCTGACGCCGCAGTATTCATCAAGGCCGCACTCGACGCCGGTCACACTCCCGAGCAGATTTCCGAGTTCATCGAGAAGAACGCCATCTTCGGTCGGCTTGCTCGACGCGCGAAGATTCACTATCAGACCGGCCGAGTCGGCCGTGCCGTCCAAAAAGAGCAGAAGGCCGGTCGCGTTGTCGGAAAGCGCGATCGTCAGCTACAGGAATCTATCCGGCGGCTGGAGAGTGCTCCTGAAGCCGAGCGCGCTGCTACTCTTGCGAGACTCCGCGCCAACATGGGCTCGGAGAACGCCTACGCTCTCGTCAGCGCAGCTGGTGGCAAGAACTGGAAAGGCATGGAGGCCTTCAAGGAGCTCAAGAAGGTCCAGCCGAAGAAGCCTCCAGGCACCCCCGGTGCCCCGAGCGCTCCTGGTGGAGTCGGCGTCAACGTCGGTGGTCGCCAGGTAGGCCTATCCAGCGAGCAGATGCAGAAGATCAAGAAGCCCGCCCTCTACCTCGGGGGCGGCGCTCTTGCTCACCGAGCTATCACAGGTCCGAAGCAAGAGAGCGGCGGCAAGGGCCGACCCGTCATTATCACCGGATAGACTATGTCGCGCCGGCGCGCCATCGCAACCGCGCGCGACCTAGTGCGCAAGCTCACGGCTGAGTCCAAGGGGACCAGCCGTCTGGTACGCGAAAGCCGTCGTGAGCAGGCCCGCGGCGAAGGCATGAGTTCGCTCTTCGCCTGGCCGCTTCTGGCCGCAATGCGCAAGATTAAAGGCAAAGGAGCCGTTAATAAGGCCCTGTACGCCAAGTACCACCGACCGCTCAAGAACGTGGACGAGAGGCTTGGCCGCATGCTCGAGCGAGAGTTCGGAACCAAGAAACTTTTCCGTCAAGTTGACGTATTGCCGACCCGTCGTACCATGGGGAAAGGCAAACACAGGGTTCGCATCGAGCATGAGACCACAAGTGCAACAGCTCCAGTCTCCAAGGCGGTCAAGGTCATCGCGCCACTAGCGGCAACTCTCTACGTGGCAGACAAACTCGACAAGACAGGCGGGGAGAACATGGCAGACGAAATGCACATCGACGACAAAGACACGCTCCTGAAGGAAGCTGCGAACGCACTCGATGCGGCCCAGCGACGCGACGCTGCGATCAAGCTCGCGTTCGATATGGTCGAGCGAGGTAAGGTCCCTCCATTCGAAACTGCCACGCAGTTCGAGGAGAAGGTTGCCTCCCTGATGACGAAAGATCTCAAGGTGGTCCGAGAGGCCCTCGAGCTCGACGTCGACATGCCTGACTTTGGCAAAGTCGCTTCGGATGGCGACGCCGCCCCAATGGATGCCGCCTCCCGCTTTCTACACAGATTAGCGGAGGACTAAACCAGCCCCTGAAGGAGGACTCTCATGGCATTTCCCGTTCCCAAGGATGTTCGCGCTGTTCGCGATTTCGAGCTCGTCAAGGGCACCGACGAGATGCTCCGTGCTCCGTTCGAGCTGGCCGACCCGGCGGAAGACGTCGATCCCGGCGAGTGGCTGAAACCCGTCACCAGCGGTGGCGCGACCAAGTTCCAGAAGCTCGAGGCGGCGAATGATGTCGCCACTCCAGCTCTTGGCTGCAAGGCCTCCTGGACCAAGTATCGTCAGGGCGACGCATATAACGGCCAGGCCGACGCGATGGCGACCGGCACGATCGACATTCTCAGCGGCCACTATCAGGCCAAGACGAAGTTCTACAACACCGGCGGCAGCTTCCTGGCACCGGGAAACCTCCTCGTCCCCGTCTACGACGCGACGTTGGGCGGCATCCTCGATGCTCCGAACCCGGCCACTCCGCTGACCATTCCGCAGCTTCAGGGCGTCGTCGCACGCGTCATCGAGGTTGCTGGCGGGCAGCTCCACTACGAGTCGCCGGGTCTGTAGGCCGCGGTACATTCCAACCCAAGGCCTAAGGCAAGGAGAAACGACATGGAAATCGACGCCGCAACTTTCAACAACCTCTTCATCTCGAAGCTCGACACCAGCGAGGGTCTCGAGAAGGCCGCCCAGGCAGGTGGTGCCTTCGTCCGCGAGCGCCTGCGCGAAGTATCGTTCACGCGTGGCATTCTTCCGCCCGAGTACCTCACCAAGGCGGACTGCCAGATCAGCGTCAACCACGACACCCTGGTCAAGATCTGCCACATCGAGCCGCAGTCCAGTGCCGCCGCGGTCAACTTCCGTGGGAAGGCCTACGAGCGGTACATCGAGGGCGATCGCTACGAGGTCCCGTTCTTCAAGATCGAGTCCGAGAAGTTCAAAAAGAACGAGGCCGAGCTCCTGGCGTACGACTACCCGGTGACCAAGGTCATCGAGGAGAACAGCGTCAAGGACATCCAGAAGGTCGAAGACGGGAAGTTCATCGAGTTTACCGACGCGGTCATCGACGCGAACGGGAAGGACATCACCCCGGCTGCCGCCGGACCGGCAACCAGCGAGAACCTGGTCAAGCTGTTCAAGGCCCTGGACACGGACGAGCTCGCAGTCGGCTGCATCCTGATGCACAAAGCCGACTGGGACGACTTCATGACCCAGGAAGGCGCGGTCATCGGTTCCCCTCTGGCATCGGAGATCCTGGTCAACGGGTACAAATACAACACGATTCTCGGCCACAAGTTGGTCGTGACGATCAAATCGTCGATCGTGACCCCCGGTGACCTCTACATCTTCACCGATCCCAAATACCTCGGGAACTTCTTCATCTTGAACGACACCAAGTTCTACATCGAGAAGCGTGCGGATATGGTGTCGTGGCAGACCTGGGAGTACGTGGCACTCGGCTACGGAAACCTGCGCGCCTGCGCCAAGATGACCCTGACCTAGGCCACGGCGCTTGACCTGATCCGATTTGCAGCGTTACCGTTTAGGACATGCTCAAATACAGGATCACGAATGTTTCCCAAACCTCCGCCAAGGGCGCACGTAACGTCTTCTTGACGGAGGTTGGGAAGTTGCTCAAGCCCGGGGACCAGTGTATATCCAATCGGATCGACACTGGAACCCAGGCCATGGTGGAGGCTGGAGTCCTCAAGGTGGAAGAAGGTTCTTTCGCCAAGCCTCCCCTGTTTGCCGAGACATCAAAGGCGCCTCCCCCCCCGGCGCCGGCTAAGAAGCAGGCCGCTGCAGAACCTCCTCCACCTCCGCCGAAGCCGGAACCGAAGCCAGTTCCAAAGCTGTCCTTCAAACCCGAGCCGAAGACTGAGGATCGAATCGATTCTGTAGCGGCCGCTTCCGACTCCCCAGTGACTGGGACGAAGAAGGACAAGAAGTCGAAGGCCTCATCGAAGGCCTCATCGAAGAGTTTCTCGACGACGAAGAGCGGCGGGAAGAGCTAGGTCTTCCGGTTCCCCGCCGGGAGGCTAGCTCGTGGCTACTACCACTGGAACTGACGAGGATCGTGCTCAGCAGCAAGCACGGCGTCTCCTTCGTCTCTTTCTCAACGATACACCGGAGCTGAATCGGCTCATTCGGCAGGAGGAGTCGAATGACCACAAGCTCGACCTGGCCATCAGTCTGGCCATCGACGACTACAACATCACGGCTCCTCTGCTGCAGGACCACACAGTAAACAACTTCCCTTCGCTGTACCTCCTGATCTACGGCGCGACCATTCAGGTCCTGCGTAGTGCCGGAATCCTTCAGTCGCGCAACGAGCTCGTCTACAGCTCAGGCGGGGTATCGGTTCGCATCTTCGACAAGACCCAGCACTACCAGAGCTGGATTGCTCAGTTCGTTGCCGAGTACGAGCGCAAGAAGCAGAACTACAAGATGGCGCTCAACATCAGCAGTGCACTGGCTGGCGGTGTCCAGTCTGAGTACAGCATCCTCAACTACTTCTGGTAGATCATGCTGGCCTATCGACGACTCGATATCATCATCGCTGGCGCCGGTAGCACGCCTGCTGACAACTCTCGCGTCTTGGTTTGCTGGGAGCTCGTCACGCAGCACTCACAGCTGGACCAGACAAGCTTCGCTGTTGAGAGGTCTCTGTCACCCCAGTTCAGCGAAGACGAGTACGAAGTCCTCGAGACGGCGATCGCCGGCGAGCCCGGTGTCATGGTCTACGAGTACGTGGACATCACACCAAGCCTCGTCAACTTCTGGCGCCGCTACTACTACCGCATCCGCGCCTCGACCCCCGAGGGCGAGTTTGTCTCTGAGGCCAAGACCTGGGAGACCAGCCCTCGGCCGCACGAGCTCGAGATCATCCAGCGCCACGACTTCATCCTGCAGTACCTCCAGGGAGTGCCATCGTTTGCATTCGTCGAGCGCACAGCAGACGCAAGACACTGCATCTGCTTCGACAAAACCGCGGGCCGTCCCACGCGATCGGACTGCACCCTCTGCCTCGGTACCGGAAGGCAACGTCCTTACTTCGAGCCGATCCCGCTCTTCGTTGACTACAACCCTGACCAGGAGCTGGTGAACATATCCAACTTCGGTGAACGCCAGCCAAAGGACAAAGATTGTTGGTTCTCTGCCTACCCGCAGATGAAACCAGGAGACCTAATCTACGAGGTGCTGAAAGGCACCATCTGGCGTATCGCGAACGTCAACACAATCCAACCAATGGGAACAACGATCCAGCACGTCTGTCGTCTCACAGCCATTGGTCGCGACGAGGTTGAGTACAGCCGTTTACCTCAGAGGATTCCAGACGCAATGCTCCAACAGATTGTGCAAGAATGGGAGAGGACCAAAGAGGAGCGAATGTTCTGATGAACCCCTTTCTTGCAGGCTTCACCAACGAGCTACTCAAGCTGGCGGCTTTCCCCCAGCACGAATCTGATGTCGGCCCATACGATGCCGGTACACCGTCAGCCCAGGCGATGAGCCAGTACCAGGGAGCCGCGGCCAAATCTGGCCTGAAGGGTGGTCCGAAGGTCCAGTCTACTCCTCCGACGAAGAAACGTGCCCCGACTCCAATGACTACCCCGAACGAGATGGCTGGCCGTCTGGGTAGCGGATGACCAACTTCAACGACTGGATCAACCTCGAGCTCCAGCCGATGGCGGCGATCGACCATCTCGAGGAGTTCACCGGGCTGGTACGGGAACGACTCAGCAAGGACATCGAACGTCAAGTCAAGGGCTCTCTGGATCCAGGAGTCGACCCGAAACGCGCCATCGAACTCAATGCGCTGAACGTAAAGGTTGAGGGCAGCACATTCGTCATCAAGACCGATGACTCCATGAAGGCACTCGCCTTCGCCGAAGGCTCGGTGAAAGATGGCACTGGACCATCAGAAGCCCGTTCGGTCGAATCTCTATTCGAGATGAGCTCTGGAGTTCCAGAGGTAAGGGATGGCAAACTCGTCTACAAGACGATATCCCTGGAGGCCCTGTTCGGGGCACATGAGCAGCGACAACAGGACGAGCAGGTTCAACGCATTGTCGAAGACACGATTCGAGAAAAGCTTCCCGACGCCTACGATGAGGCGTTCGCGGAAGTGAAGCGTAGACATCCCTAGTACAAATGAGCGACTCAGTCACACAGCAAGACAACGCACGAAGTCTCCACGACGAGAATGTGCGCTACTACTGGGCCCACCAGGTCATCAAGAACTACGTCCTTGAGGCAGCACAGCTTCTGTTCTACGAAGGGAACCCGTTTGGTTTCATCTGGGATCCAGACCAGGAAAAGACCCAGATCACCATCGTCGACAAGTACAGCTTCAATCTCGACCAGGTCAGCGCTACACCAACACTAGTGGCGAATCGCGGCCCTCTCCACTGGGCCAATACGAGCGGCTTTCGCCAAGTTCAGGAGATCGATATGCGGACAGATCGACGAACGCATATCGACTTGGTACGTGGTGGAGCCATCCTTTCGTGCTTCTCCCGCCAGGGACTTGAAGCAGAGGATCTGGCCGGTTACATGTTCGAGTCCTTTCGGGCTTTGAGAGACGTCCTGCGGAAAATCGCAAGACGGGGTATCATGATCCCGAATCATCTAGGCTTTTTCAAGATCGAGGCCACGACAATGGGGGAAGAAGCCCTCATCAAGAGCGACTCACGTCCAGAGATATCCGTAGTCCCAGTCTCCATCTCGGCGATTGTGACACGACGGTTTAGCGTCGAGCCGCTCAAAGGCAGGAAGCTGCAAGGCATTGCTGTACGGACAAGCAGGAGTGGCACACCCTAGCGCGCACCAGGAGGATCGTTAGATGGCATATCGCCGACCTGCAATCGAAGTTATTCAGGAGTTCCAGCAGGCAGCTGCTGCTCTTGCTCTCCCATCCCTACCCGCATGCGTCGTTGGTCCTGGGTACCAGATCGCCGACGATGTCGACTGCGGTGCGTACTCCGAGCTCAACCTCGCCGTCACGTCCTATTTGTACGTAGGACTGACCTCTGGCGCCTTGGTCGACCTCGACGACGCACCAACAGGCGACGCAGAGGCCAACGCACACAAGAGCGTAGGGTTCGAGCTGCAGGACCTGTACCTGGTCAAGGAGCCTCCTCTGCCGGCCGGCAGCCATACGACTGGTAGGCTGGTCACGACAAATCTCTTCCAGGACAATTCAACCGGAGCATTTGCTTCGTTCGACCCGGACGCAGATGGAGCACCGACCTACTACGTCGAGGTCGTCGATGCCCCTGGCATCGTCGCCGCCGACCAGGGCCGGAAGCTAGTCATCGGCAAGAACAGCGACAACGAGCTCGTCGTTGCAGCGGAGTGGGTATCTGCCCTGCCGCTGACCGGGGTCGAGTATCGCATCCTCGAGTTCCGCGAGGAAGAGATCTACCCAGAGGACGAGTTCTCCAATAACGGGATCTCCAAGACCTCGAGTAGCGTCGATGTCAATCCGGGCCTCGAGTCCGTAACTGACGCTACACCGATGACGGTTGTCGAAGGAACGGTCCTCCTGTCCTGGCGAGCCCTTCGCCCCGACCTCGCCGGCGCCCTGAACGCATTCACCGATCTGGACAGCCTCGAGGCCGTCTTCGGTATCGGCGCCATCACGCCTGCCAACATCGGTGCGTACGCTGTCAACCTCGCCCTCCAGAACACCACGACCGAGGTCAACTACACTGGCCTCGATGCTGGTCTCCTCACCAACGAGGAGCAGTCATGGCAGGATGCGCTCGAGTATCTCGAGGCGAAAGACGTCTACGGTCTCGCCATCCTGACGCACAACACAGCAGTCCACCAGACCGCCAAGTCCCACGTCGAGGGTATGTCCCTCTCCAGCGTTGGTCGCGAGCGAGTCTGCTTCTTCAACCGCACCCTGGTCGAGCTCGAGATCCTGGTTCCGGCGTCCGGCATCGGTACCGTTATCAGTGCCGGTTCCAACAACGGACTGAGCGGCGCCGACAACAAGACCTTCAAGGACCCGACCAACGGTTCGTTCATCACGGACGACGTCAACACTGGCCACTACCTGGAAATCAGTGGCTACACAGCGGTCGAGGGTATCGATCGCAGCATTACCCCGAACGAACGAGACTTCCTCAGCGCCGCGGCGACTCCTGACGAAATCCGTATGGGCAATGCGGCATTCGTCGTCGGCGATATTCTCAAGTGGATCTTGGTACGTGACGCCACCACTGCTGGGAACGATCTGGAGTACGATATCACCGGTATTGGCAGCTCTGTGAAGGCTGAGGTCGGTGTGGCTCCGACGGCAGACGAGGTCATGCCAGCAACCTGTCGTGCCTGGATCTGCGACCTGATTCGTGCATTCACGATCGACGCGGTCAACGACAAAGTCGAAGTCACAGACAACGAGTGGACATTCGACGACGAGGTGTTCACCGCAGCTGACATCGGGAAACTCATGTTCGTCAGCGGGATGTCGAACCCAGGCAACAATGGTGTGTTCACGATCGCGTCCGTCCAGCAGGCGTCCGCGCCCGGGATCATTCGTACCGTTGAAGCTCCGGCAGCAGTCCAGGATCCACTCGGCGGGGCTGTCGGTGTGAACTTCTACAGCATCGATCGCGAACCGGCTCGGGACTACGTGGCCGACTCCGTTGTGGCTGCCAGCCGCATCTGGACCATCCTCGGTGGCGTGTTCACCAGCGATGATGTTGGTCGCAAGATCGACATCGCCGGAACGCAGAATGGAAACGATGGTGAGTACATCATCGAGGCGATCCTCTCGCCAACCTCGGTGAGAACCGACACATCGAACGTTCCGGTAGCTGACGAAGAGTTCGACGGGATCGTCGCCACGCTGACGAAGCTCGACATCGAGTCAATCACGCCAAGCACAACGGAGGCTGCCTACATCATCGGCACCCGCCATGCGATCGCGTCGGTGGGCTCGGAGAGCCAGCTGGCCCTTTCCTCGGATCCTACTGGCGGCTTCGGAGGCACCCTCGAGGATGTGGTCTATCGCATCACGAAGGACATGACCCTGAACGAGCAAGCCACCTACCTCAACGGGTACGCGGCCTCGTTTGGAAGCCGTCGTGTCGTCCACACCTGGCCCGACATCTTGGCCGTCTCGGTCAACAGCGTGGCCACCAAGATTCCTGGCTACTTCGCAGGGCCGATTCTCTCGGGCCTCACGGCAGGGCTGCCAAGTCAGGCTGGCTTCACCAACCTGTCGGTCACTGGGCTCGTCGGTAGAGAGAACTCTGACGACCTGTTCTCCGATACCCAGCTCGACACGATCGCCGGCGGCGGCAACATGATCTTCGTGCAGCCGGTACCAGACACCGCGCTGAGCATTCGCCACCAGCTCACTACCGACGTGACGACGATCTACTACCAGGAGTTCAGCGTCACCAAGAACGTCGACCTGATCGCCAGGTTCTTCCGTGACCTGTACCGGCCGTTCCTCGGCATCTACAACATCACGGACGGTCTGCTAGACCTCCTGAAGACCCGGGGGGAAGGTGGCATTTCGTACTTGCTCGAGCAGCGGGCGCCAAGGGTCGGAGCACCGCTTCGTAGCGGTCAGCTAAGCAGGATCGAAGAGTCGGATACTCAGCCAGACACGGTCGAGATCGACGTCGAGATCAGTATCCCGCTGCCGCTGAACAACATCACCCTGACCCTGCTCGTATAGGGAAGTCCCAGCGTAAGGAGAAACAGAGATGCCCCTTCGTCCAGCAGCAACGACGTCCTTCAACAACTGGAACTTCCATCAGCACCACGTCCAAGAAGAGCTCATGGGCGGTGAGTTCGTCTCCGCGGAGACTACGCTCATCGCCGCAGGCCCACCGAGACTCACCGATATCACCGGCGGTCCAGCGGGGGACGACTCCACAATCGACACAGTCGACGAAGGCGACATGGTGTTCCCGATCGGCGTACTCGAGAACGTTGGGCTGTCTCAGTCGAAGCAGCTTCAACGAATCTTCGAAATCGGCTCGAGCCGGTCGTATTTCATTCCGGGCCGAACCATCGGTTCGGTCACTCTGGGTCGCGTGCTTTATCACGGGCCGTCGCTGCTGAAGGTGCTCTACGCTCACTACAAGCAGAGCGCGGCCGGTGCACTCAACTTCATGCACGAGGGAAAGGGCTCCGTGATCAACGTAGGCGGCGTCGATATCCCAAGCCCGAACGCCACGCTGCTCGACCTGCCAAGGCTGCAGAATGAGCTGCACCGCGTCAAGTTCAACCCGGGCTTCGATGATCTGTGGATGAACCTCGCGTCGGACATCTTCAACCAGCCGACCGGGATCGCCATCTATTTCCGCAACCAGCTCGACATGACGCTAGGCGCCGTCTACCTCGAGGAGTGCTACGTCCAGGGCCACCAGCTCTCGATCAGCTCGGGCTCTGTCCTCCTGATGGAAGGCGTCAGCCTTCAGTTCGACCAGGTCCGACCAATCCGAATGCAGCTCCAGGGCGCTGGCCAGCCGCTGTACGCCAACCAGTAGACCATGTTCCTGGACGCATTCTCAGATGAGCTCGTCCGCGTCGGCCGCACCGGCCTGACAAAGACCGCTCTCCTCGCCGGCAAAAAGACGCGGCTCTTCGAGCGGCTTCTGGCCGCCGGCGCACTGTCCGGCGCTGCGGGTCATGCTGCCTCGAAGGCGAAGGCTGGGCTCGCCGGCGGGTATGGGCCGGAGGGGACGACCGGAGGCGCTGCGAGCAAGGGAGCCATTGGCGGACTGCTGGCCGCCCTGGGTCTCAAGGCACTCGGCAAAATGGGCCGACGCCGGATGTAGTACTGGACGCTCTGTACGCCCCTCTGTGGGCCTCTAGTCAGCCGGCGATCATCGCCGGCTGATTTCGTTTGCGGCCAGCAGCGCCCCAGATCTGCCTACGTGGCGACCTGCCACACCTCTACCGCAGCGAGGCCCTGCAGAGCCTTGCTTCGGCAGGCGTCTTCCCATCCCGGAAGCTTGGTCACTTTGCGCACCTTGATGGTGTACATTTCCACCTTGTAGAGCTCGTTCGGTGGCGCGTAGTCGATCCGAATCGACCGCGGGAAGATCACGTCCATCGCAATAATCAGTAGTTGCAGGACATCCGGGGTCGAGAGCTTCACCGGCCGTAGCGGGAAGAGTTGGTAGATGTAGTCCTCGCCGTCGCAGGAATGCTCAATCATCCACTTCGAACCCGGCCGGCGGTACTCCTCGTAGATGATCGGCTGCACTACTTGCACCTTCGCCAGCTGGCCCTTGATCTTCTGGCTCTGCTCGTCGAGCTCCTCGTGCTCGGCGAACACGGCATCGACCTCGGCCGCGCGCTTCTCAACCTCTACCCGCTGCTGGCGGATCGCATCTGCCTCAGCATCATTCTTGGAAGCATCGAATAGCCGTCCCATGCCAACGACCCTATGGCGACCTGACGCTTCCGTCAAGAGCTAAAAAAAACAAAGAGTCACCTGTTCGGTTTCGATCCCCGTATTGAGGTTGCGTGCCCGTCCTTTACCGTCTGACTGAGAATCCGACGGTAGGGTTGCGTGCCCGTCCGCCTAGGTGAAGAGGTAGAGCCGGAACGAGGAGTCCGCGGCCGTAGTCACCGTCAACGCTGTCATCCCGCCATTAGGATTCAGCCAGATCAGGAACCCGCCGTCGACCGACACCTCGAGCGCTGTGCCGCCATTGACCTTGAAGTCGCCGGCGCCGACTATGCACTCGACGTAGCAGGCCTTGGCATCCGTGATCCTACCCATGAGGTCCACGTCAGCCTGAGCGCCGACGATCGCCACATCGTCGACGCTGCGCTCGGTGTAGATGAGCTGGGCGCTGTAGTCCCTTGACGGCGGCGAAGCCTCATCGGCCAGCGGGAAAGAGATGGTTCCTGCGATCGTGAGAGTAGGCATGGGCCGATTCTACTCCTGCTCGAGCAACAGCGCAGCCCGGTCGATCTGGGCAAAGAAGTCCTTGTGCTCCGGCAGCTTCTCGATCCAGTCACAGAGTGCAGTGGCTGCTTCGGTGTAGCTGCCGAGACTGATCTTCCCGGAAAGGTACTTGAATCGCATGAAGATGAAGGCCGTCTGGAAGACGTCTTGCATGCAGTACGTGTCGATCTCGGCGAACTGGCCGTCCTGCCAGGCCTTGTAGACCTGTGAGCCATCGATGCCAACCTTACCCGGTAAGCCCATAAGCATGGCCAGATTAGCCATGTGCGGCCGTACGAATGCGCCCTTGTTCGTCCAGAGCTCGGCTACGTCGAGATGCCAGCCACCGTAGCGATCGCGGTACTCCTTCGACCAGCTGGACTTCTGCCCCTTGTTGTCGAGCAGCTTCCCAAAGTACCAGGGCATCTGGATGCCGTAGCGGAAGGCTCGTGTTTGCAGGACAGGTACGTCGAAGCCGCGGCCATTCCAGTCGACCAACTTGAGCGGGTTGCCATTGGACATCTTGCCACTGGACGCGATGCTCCAACGCTCGACCATCTCTTTTTCTGACTTGCCGCCGGCGAGACCACCTGCAGCACATCCTCCTTTGTGGGGGATCATCTGGTCGTCGAGCGCAAGCATGCCGATACAGAGCACCTTGTGCGCCCAGATCGGTGGGAATGGATCGTTCGGTTTTGCTCGATCGATCTCGGCCTGAGTCGGCGTCCACTCAGTCGCTATCTCTGAGCACGGAATCGTCTCGATGTCTTGCACCAGGTATTTCATTGTTCCTCCAGAATTGCCATGACCCTTTGACGCGTCTCACCACAGTGCCGAACTCCACCATCTCTTCGTAGGTGAAGTTTCCTGTCTTCCGTGGCAAGTCCTCGGGTTCGATTCTGAAGGCAGTATCGGTCGACGCTCTGACAATACCGAAGGCGTCGACGCCGGCG
>JAUWSP010000532.1 GCA_030610025.1 Acidobacteriota bacterium
AGGGGTTGACCTGAAAGGTGTCCAGATCGGGCACCAACAGCATGTCGGACTCTTCGATGCGGACAAAGCCCTCGATCGAGGAGCCGTCGAACATGATCTGCCCGTCGAGGGCCTTCTCGAACTGACTTCGTGGCACCTCCACGTTCTTCAAGACACCCATGATGTCGGTGAACTGGAGGCGCAGAAAGCGCACATTTTCCGCCTCGGCGGTCTTCAGAATCTCAGGCTTGGATAGCAAAATGACCCTCCGTTGATGTCCATTTTGCGAAAAATAACCCACAATTCGCAAAAAATCAAGAGGAATATGGCCAATTGACTAACAAATACGATCCGCCTGGTGTCCAACTGCGCTTTCCCGACTTGTCTCTCCCCGTTCTTCACCACCCAGGGCCCTTCGAATCCGTCAGCGACATCCTGTGGTAGCGTCCTACCTTCACCTGGGCGGTTCAGGATTGAACCGATGATCTCCTGCAGCACGTAGGTTCTCGAGCAAACGGGCCGTTTTGTTTCTCGGCTCCTGAAGAGGAACCTCCAATGTCCGATACCGAATCCGTAACCGAAATCGATCACTCGGCCAAGAGACGAGGGATCCCCTGGTCACTCGTCTCCAAGGTCCTTCTGGCACTCGTCGCGTTGGCGGTGCTCATCGTGATCGGTCGCCGACTCGGGGCCTACATCCCACAGTTCGCCGAATGGGTCGATTCCCTGGGCGTATGGGGCCCGCTCGTCTTCATTCTCGGCTACGCTGTGGCGACAGTGGCATTCATCCCCGGATCGCTGCTGACCCTCGCCGCCGGCGCGATTTTCGGACTCGCCAGGGGCACCCTCTTCGTCTTCATTGGAGCTGCGATCGGCTCGGCCTTGGCATTTCTCGTTGCCAGGTACCTGGCCCGCTCCTCCATCGAGCATCGCCTCGAGAACCGACCTCGATTCGCCACCATCGACAAAGCGGTTGCCAAGGAAGGCCGAAAAATCGTCTTTCTCTTGCGCCTTTCACCGATCTTTCCCTACAACCTGCTCAACTACGCCCTGGGCCTTACCAGCGTGAGCTTCCGTGACTACGTGATCGCCTCCTTCGGGATGCTCCCTGGCACCTTCCTCTATGTCTACTATGGCAAGGCGATCGGTAGCCTGGCGGCCGTGGCCGGAGGTGCGGAGGTTGAAAAGGGAGCGGGCTATTGGATCTTCCT
Organism: Acidobacteriota bacterium; assembly: GCA_030610025.1. GTDB lineage: Bacteria > Acidobacteriota > Thermoanaerobaculia > Multivoradales > JAHEKO01 > JAUVRX01. The sequence continues at coordinate 1,191 of JAUWSP010000532.1, forward strand.
TGGGGCCGGCTTGCTCGCGACGCTCGTGGTGACCACATTCGTAACCCGAATCGCTGGTCGGGCCCTGGCCCAGGAGGTGCAGAATGACTGATCCCCATTCCCCGAGTCCTCGGTCCCCAGCCGGAGTGGATCCGGAGCTGATCGAACTGGTGCAGCCGTTCGACAGCCACAATCAGGCCCTGCTCGAGAACGTTCACCCACCCGAGTGGGTCAATCCAGAACCCCAGGATCGCTACCATCTGGTCGTTCTGGGCGGCGGCACGGCTGGGCTCGTCTCGGCAGCGGGGGCAGCCGGCCTCGGTGCTCGGGTGGCCCTCATCGAGCGCCGCCTCATGGGAGGCGATTGCCTCAACTATGGATGCGTGCCGTCCAAGGCAATGATCAGCGCGGCTCGGGCCTGGCACGAAGCTCGGACCGCGGCCGAGAAATTTGGCGGACCACGGGTTGATGGCGAAGGGGACTTCGGAGCCGTCATGGAGCGTATGCGGCAGCTCCGAGCTGGCATCAGCCGCCACGACAGCGCGAGCCGGTTCCGCGACCTGGGGATCGACGTCTTCATCGGAGAGGGTCATTTCGTGTCCGGGGATGCGATCGAGGTGGGAGGTAGCCGCCTCCGCTTCCGAAAAGCCATCATCGCCACAGGGGCCAGGCCTTTCATTCCGCCGATCCCAGGTTTTGAGCACCGGTTCGTCCTCACCAATGAAACTGTCTTCACCCTGACCGAGCTTCCGCCTCGCCTGGGTGTGATCGGTGGCGGACCGATTGGCTGTGAGCTCGCACAGACCTTCGCCCGACTCGGAAGTCAGGTCTGCCTGTTCGAAATGGCACCGCACGTTCTGATCCGTGAGGACGGCGATGCCGCTGCGATCGTTCAGCAATCCATGGTCCGCGACGGAGTCGATCTCCAGGTGGGGGCTCGAGTCCTGAAAGTCGAAATCACAGAGGATGAAAAGGTGATTCACTTCGAGCGGGACGGCGAGCCAGATCGGTTGGGCGTCGATGAGGTGCTTCTGGCAATCGGCCGATCTCCGAACGTCGAAGATATCGGGCTCGAGGCCGCGGCCGTCGAATTCGATCGAACAGGAGTCAAGGTCGACGATCGGCTTCGGACCACCAACAAGAAGATCTACGCTGTGGGCGATGTAGCCTCCAAGTTCAAGTTCACCCACGCGGCAGATGCTCTGGCTCGAATCGCCATCCAGAACGCGCTCTTTTTCGGCCGGGCGAAGGCCAGCGACCTGGTGATTCCGTGGTGCACCTACACCAGCCCCGAGCTCGCCCATGTCGGCCTGAGCCAAGAGAGTGCCGAGAAGACCGGGCTCGAGGTCGATGTCCTGACGATTCCGCTCGACCAGGTCGATCGAGCTGTGCTGGACGGCACCGACGAGGGCTTTCTCCGCCTGATCATTCAGCAGGGTAAGGACCGCATCCTGGGTGCCACGCTCGTAGCGGACCACGCTGGGGAGCTTCTGGGAGAGCTGACGCTGGCCGTCAAGGCCGGAGTCGGCCTTAATACCATCGCCAGCACCATTCACGCCTATCCGACTCAGGCCGAGGTCCTGAAGAAGGCGGCCGATACGTGGCGACGGGGCAAGCTCACTCCCACAGTGCAGAAGATCTTCAACGGGTTCTTCAAGCTACTCTCCTGATGATCGTGTGGGAGACGGACTTTTCTTCACCCTGATCCCACGCTTCGAGCGACCTCAGGCGCCAGGCGCGGTTC
>JAUWSP010000246.1 GCA_030610025.1 Acidobacteriota bacterium
GCACGACAGCGTCCGCAAGCTGCTCGCCGCCACCGAAGCCATGGCCTCGCTGGTTGAGAACCGCGAGCATGACCTCTACACCACCGTGCCGTCCGCAGAGAAGAGCCATCATCACACTCTCAGAGCGGCGCTGATCCTTCTCGATCACAACGGCTATCACGCCGGACAACTGGTGGACCTACGCCTGGCCCTCGGCATTTGGCACTAACGCTTCAGGGGTGTCGCCCTGATGAGAGCCTCGAAGGCCGGAATGTCGACGATCATCAGGACCACGACCGCGACCAGAGCGAGGAAGCTCAGGAAGACCAGCTTGCGTGAGCGGTAGAGCCCCTCGGGGTGCTGTACGGGGCTGTCGAGCTTGAAGCCAAGGTGCATGTAGTAGGCCATGGCATACGCGACAATCGGGGTCGCCAGGATGAGCTCCACGTGGTATCGCGCCGCGAAGAACCCGGAGAGGATCCCGAAGAAGGTGCCGTAGAAGACGACGCTCTCGATGAGCCGTTCTTCGTTGTAGTAGTCGAACGAGTCGCGGTATCTGGCCGCGCTCTCGCTGTCGCCGATGTGCCGGTATTCAGCGTAGCGCTTCATGGCCATCAGGAAGGCGCCAAACATCCAGTAGGCCAGGAGCATCGACGTCGGGGGTAGCTCTGTGATGCCGGTCGCGTACCAGCCCATGGCAAATCGGATGGGGTTGTTCAGCGATTCGCTCAGGACGTCGGCGTAGGCGTGGTCCTTCAGTCGAATCGGTGGGATGTTGTAGAGAGTGCCCGCTATCCACAGAGTCATCGCCACCAGCCCGACCCGCGAGTTGACCGCGAAGCCGACGCCAATGCCCACAACCCCGAGTAGCAACCACTCGGCATACGCCGCCGGAACCCAGACTTTGCCACTCGGGATGGGGCGCAGTTGCTTTTCGGGGTGATGCTTGTCCCTTTCGCTGTCCAGGATCTCATTGAGCACATAGTTGCTGGAGGCCACCAGGCAGGCGGCGACCACCGCCAAAGCCACACCACGCCATGGGAACGGATCCATCAAGGCCGGAGAGAAGTACAGTGCCAGCAGCACGCCGGGCAGCATGAAGACGTTCTTGAACCAGTGATTGGGCCGGGCGATATCGATGTACGGTGCGAGCATGGCAAGCATGGGGGAGCGACTGTCCGTGCTTCTGGTTCCTGGGTTCTAGCTCGTTTGTGGATCCATAGTGGCACAGAATCCGAAAAGTGGGCGCTCTTGCAGTTGCGGTCGAGCGCAGTCCAGTAGCAAGGCCCTCGCTTTTTGTGCCTGTGGTGCAGCTCCCTCCTCCTTGATTCATGCCGAACCCAGGCGTAGACTGATCTCACCTCGACAAAGGTAAGCCGGCCGAAAGGCTGTGCACACAAAGCCACGGGTCTTCGCCTGACCCCAGACAAGACCGCCGGGCTGCCGAAGGGTCGGAGGGCAATTGACTCTCGACAGACTGGAGGCATCCATGAGATCACTCGCTGTGGGAATCGTGGGGCTATTGCTGGTTGGGGGAATGGCACTGGCGCAAGATGTCGCTCCCCTGGGCGGCCAATTCCAGGTCAACACATACACCACGAGCTTGCAGTATCGAGCCGCAGTGGCTTCGGACTCGGAGGGTGACTTCATCGTGGTCTGGGACAGTGTGGGTTCCTTCGGCACCGACACGTCTGGCAGGAGCATTCAGGCGCGGCGCTTTCAAGCCAACGGACTTTCCTTGGGAGGCGAAGTCCAGGTCAATACCTACACGACGAGTAGGCAGTGGAAGTCCGACTTGGCAGTCGGCCCACTGGGCGACTTCGTCGTGGTCTGGGAGAGCAGGTACTCGGATGGCCCGGACACAGACCCCCTCAGCATCCAGGCCCAGCGGTTCGATGCGAGCGGCACACCCGCAGGTGGCCAGTTCGAGGTCAACACCTTCACGACGAACATCCAACAGGCCGCCGGAGCTGCCATCGACCCCCAAGGCAACTTCGTCGTGGTTTGGGAGAGCGTCGGCTCGTACGGTATCGACAACAGCTCCTACAGCATCCAGGCGCAGCGCTACGATGACACCGGCACAGCCTCTGGCGGCCAACTCGAGGTCAACTCATTCACGACCCAGCAGCAACAGAGCTCCGCAGTGGGCTTCAACGAGGACGGCGATTTCGTGGTGATTTGGCAGAGCGTCGGCTCCCCCGGCTCGGACCAGAGCTCCTGGAGCATTCAGGCGCAACGCTTCGACGATACCGGCACGCTCGACGGCAACCAGTTCCAGGTCAACGATTACACGACGAGCCACCAGCAACATCCCACCCTGGCGGTGGATGGCCAGGGCAACTTCGTCGTGGTCTGGGACAGCCGCGGTTCCTACGGCACGGATGCAGATCTGGCAAGCATCCAGGCGCAGCGATTCGACGCCACGGGTACACCTCAAGGCGATCAGTTCCAGGTCAACTCCTACGAGACCGGCCTTCAATACAGGCCTGCCGTGGGCGTGGACGTCACAGGAAAGTTCATCGTGGTTTGGGAAAGTGCAGGCTCGTATGGCTCGGATACGAGCGATCTGAGCATCCAGGCGCAGTTCTTCGACGCCAGCGGAACACCTGTGGGAGACCAATTCCAGGTCAACTCGTACACCACGGGTAAACAACAGGCTCCCGAATCGTCCTCTCTCGATCCGGAGGGGAACTTCGTGGTGGTCTGGGGAAGTCTAGGCTCCGCGGGCACCGATCCCAACGACTGGAGCGTTCAGGCGCAGCGCTTCGCCAGCCGGGCCATCCTGGTCGACAGCTTCGAGTCAGGCGACCTCTCCGCCTGGTCCAGCATCGTTCAATAGCTAGACCCACCCGAGCGGGCGGTGTGCTAGGGAGCCTCCAGGGCCCGCAGGGAGTGTCCTCGTGCGGCCAGGGGTTCGCCCCTCGCCATGAAGGCGTTGGCCATCGCTCGATGAAAGGCGGCTGAATCGGGATCGAGCTCCCGGAGCGGTTCGGATTCAGCAAGTTCGGCTTCAAGGCCGGTCAGCCTCTCGACTTCGTCCTTCATTTCGTCGATCCGATCGGCGGCCCGCACCTGGCTGTGCGTGGCGATGTGGCGTGGATTGATGGCCTCAGAGTGCTCGAAGGCCGCGAGCGATCGATCCAGCAGACCGTTTCGGCGGTAGATCAAGCCCAGGTTGTAGAACAGCACGTCGTTGTTCGGTGCTGCCTGGCGGGCCCTGGCGAACTCGGCTTCGGCCCTGGGCCAATCTCGGAGCTCGTGGGTCACACCGAGCATGTAGTGGAAGTGGCCGATCAGGTTCTGGGTCAGATAGTCCTTGGGGACCGCCGGGTCGGACTCGCCATCGAGCTCGGTCTTCGGGATGACGGGCTCCGGGACAGGTGCGCCCCGCCTTTGAATCCGAAACGTGAGACCTGTGCCGACGATGTCGAGCTCTGGCACCTCCCAATTGGGGTGATGCGTGAAGTAGAGGGGGTCGGCGTCCGGGTCGAAGCGCAAAGGCGGCAAGTCGGCACCCCCAACGCCCTGGAGGATCAGGTCGACATCGGGCCGCACGCCTTCCACCAGCTGCAGGTAGATGAGCACGAAGAGGATGTTGTCGTCGCTGGCGCTCAAGTGGGCACCCGGAGGCAGCGATGCCAGCAGTGTCCGGCTGAAGTCGTCGGCGATTCGGAAGTTACTGCGATCGAACCGCGGGTAGCCCACCACGAGCATGGTCAAAGGCAACAGGAGCGCTGCCACAGCGAGCTTCGAAGATACGCGCTCGCGAACGAACTCCAGTCCCAGGCCAGCCAGAAGAGCGAGAATGACGAACGTCGGGATGTAGTACCGATACCAGAAGAACAGATCGCTCCGAGACCCATGGAGGGCCATCGCCAGAAAGTTGCCCAGGACGGCAAGAAGGAGTAGGAGGAGAGGCCAGCTCTTGGTGCGGGCCCACAAGATCCCGATCAGGGCCAGGACCGCTCCCAGCCAGAAGAGCTCGGTACCGATCCGCAGCAGAAGATCTCCGGCGATCGTGAGCAGGTCGGCCGGCGACTCGATCCAGGCTCGGTCCCAGGCCTCGCGACGCAAGATCACATCGAGGGTGCCTCGAATCGTCTCGGGATTACCCCAATCGAGCCGGGGATTCGTGCGGGAGCGAAGAGGTAGGTAGAGATAGGGGAGGAGTCCCAACGCCGCGGCCGCCGCCGAAGCGATGAGAACTCGCGGCCGTCGCAGGAGCCCTGGTTCGGTGATCACCGCGGCGAGAGCCAGGGCGACGACGAAAACCCCCATGTAGGTGTGGTTGGTGGCACCCAGGGCCGCGACGAAAAACGCCGCGACGAGCATCTTCGGCTGACGCTTCTGGAACCAGACGATGGATAGGCCCAGGGCCATGACCAGCATCAAGGCATTGAGGCTGTAGACCCTTTGGATGTTGGCCTGCGACCAGAAGCTGGGGCTGAAGGCAAGCAACAAGCTGGAGAAGCAGGCCGCGAGGGCAGAGAGCCCCAACTGCCGACCCACGAGATAGACGCCAGAGGTGGCGAGGGCCGCACAAGCCGCACTGAACAGGCTCATCCGGAAGGCGATAGAGCCGATGGGAACCAAGACCGTCCAGAGCTTGCCGAGCAGCACATAGAGGGGGTAACTGCTCGGGTGGGGGATGCCCAGTGTGTGAACGGCCGCTACCAACTCGCCACTGTCGCCGACGTAGATGGTTCGGCTGGCACCGAGAGCGTAGAGGGCGAAGAAAGCCAGCCCAAGGACGATTGCAGGGATCCTCCGGGAGTCCCCGCCTCCGGGAGCGTGAGTCGACGTCATCGGCACCTACGGATCGGCGGGACTCTCTTTCAAGCGCTTCAGATTCTCGCGGAATAGAGCGTTGTCTGGCTCGAGCTCCAGGGCCCGCTCGAGAGCCGAGATGGCCACGTCTCGATCACCCATGAGGTAGGCAACGTTGGATCGGTACTGGAATACCAGGCTGTATTGGGGGGCGATGCCCGCAGCGCGGTCGAGCAGGGTCAGAGCCGTCTCGTAGTCGCCGCGTCGTGCGGCCAGGCTGGCCTTTTCGGCAAGAAAGCCGGCTTGCTGCTCGGCTTGGCTCGTCGGGGCGTTGGTCGAGGCGCTGCCGGTGAGGCGAATCAGTGCCGCTCGAGAGGGCTCATAGTCAGGTGCATAGCGCAGGACCGTGTTGTAGTCGGCAATGGCAAGCTCGGGGCGGC
>JAUWSP010000094.1 GCA_030610025.1 Acidobacteriota bacterium
GTCAAGGGCCCTGGCAAGCTGTGCGCGGACTACCTCGGTTGGGGAATGTCCCAGCGCCGATAGTCGACATCCAAAACCGAAGTAGGAGTGTCGGTCAATAAATAGACGGCCAGCATGCCGTCCGTGAAGTAGGGGTCACCGGTCAGGTTCCTTGCCGGCTCGTCGAAGGATGCCGGTGCTCCGCCATCCACATGGCCCCACGCCTCCAGTGCCTGCGAGTACATCAGATCTTGAGTCAGGTAGGCCCGAGTCTCATCGACGTCGGGGTCGATCTTGTGCGTGGTGAAGGTCGAGCTCTTGGTGGTGAGCCGGGTGCCGATGTCCCGACTTATCTGGCCGATCATCACCGGCTTTCCTTCGAAGGTCACCGGCGCCAGCCAGAGTCGCAGGTGGTTGCGCTCGTGGATGTTGTCTCGAGCCTTCTGCAGGGCAATGTCCTGAGACCGTCCGAAGAGGTAGAGAGGACTGATTGGGGCGTATCGGTAGCCGGTACCGAAGATCCCCGCCGCCGCCGTCTTGATGACCGAGCTGCCGCGCATCGATGCCGTCGGGGTCCAACCGGCGCGGATGAAGGCCGGCCAGATGGTCACATCCGTGCCGACCACTACGATGTTCAGCGGATCACCATTCGCGGTTTCCTTGGCGTTGGTCACACAGCACTGTTGCTCCGCGACCCAACGGCGAAGTCCCTCCTCGTCCAGGTCGACGATGTCCTGGGCGGTGGGGAGCTGCTCCGGGTCGACTCGATGGAAGTCGGCCTTGAATCCGGGGACCTCCAACAGAAACCCGAAGTTCTCGACCTTCCCCTTTCCGAGGAGCGTCACCGACACCCACTTGGCACCCCGGTTCCGGTTCGTGAACACGAATCCTGAGCTGACGCTCTCGGGAGGCACCGAGAGGAACATCTGCTGGCCGTCGAAGAACTGGTCGATCTCGTGGTTCGTCGACTTCGCCCACATTCGGTGGCTCTTCCAGGCGACCTCGAAGGCCGAGTAGTACTCCGCGTCCAGATCACGCGGCAGAAACCAGAGATGCTCCTGGCTCTTGTTCTCCACCTGGACCCAGACCGGTTGGATCTTCTTCTTGTACAGCTTGGAATCGAAGGCTAGCCTGGCCTCCTCCTGTGACAGCACGCTGACACTCACCGTCAGGTCGCCTTCGGTCTTGCTCTTCGAGCGCTCCAGGAACCCAACTTCCTCCAGTGGGACCGGCTGGAAGCTGGCACAACCCGTGCTGAGCACCAGGCCCAACAGGATCAGGAGCCCTCTTTCAAGATGATTGGCTGCTCGCTGGCGATTCAAGGCAATCCCTATTCTAGCTTCACCCACCGGGCTCTGAGATCCGCCTGCCTCGAGGGTCCAAGCAGCCCTGCCCCAGGGTAGTAAGATGGCGGTGTCCGACGTTGTTGCGGCGCGATCCCTTTGCCCGATCTGTTTCGGTAGACAGAATGACTTCTCTGAGCCTCCTTCCAGTCCTGCTGAGCTTCCTGGCGGGCACCATTGTCGGGGCCGCCATCGCCTTTCTGCTCAAGGCGGGCAGAGGCCAGAAAGAGCTCCTCGACGCTACCGGCCAACTCTCAGCGTCTCGAGCTGCGGCACAGATCGAGACGAGCCGGCGGGAAGAGCTCGAGGCCCAACTCGAAGAAGCACGGTCCGGCCTGACCGAGCTCGGAAGTCAGGTGGCAGTCGCCCAGGAGCGAGAGGTCAAGGCGGAGCAGCTCATCGCCGAGCTCAAGACGTTCGGTGAGCGGTCCAAGAAGGACCTCGAAGACAGCTTCAGGGCACTGGCGGCCGAGGCGCTGGCCGGGAGCAACCAGCAATTCTTGACCCTCGCACAGGAGCGGCTCAAGACCAGCGAAGAGCGGGGCCGAGCCGAGCTGGAGGAACGCAAGAAGGCGATCGAGACCTTGCTGAGCCCGCTCCGAGAGACCTTGGGGAAGCTCGACGAGAAGACTCTTCTGATCGAGAAGGCCCGGGTGGAGGCCTACTCCCGGATCGATCAGCAGGTACAGCTCCTGGCGCAGGCCACCCAGAACCTGCAGGACAAGACCACCTCTCTGGCCACGGCGCTCAGAAGCTCCCAGGTTCGTGGCCGCTGGGGGGAGATCGCCCTGCGCAACGTTGCCGAGCTGGCCGGCATGACCGAGCACTGCGACTTCGAGGAGCAGGCGACGATTGGTGACGGCAAGCGCCCGGACATGCTGGTCAATCTGCCCGGTGGCAGAAAGATCGCGGTCGATGCCAAGGCACCCCTGACCGACTATCTCGAGGCCACCGAAGCCACCGACGAAGCCTCGCGGGAGGCCGCTCTCGGCCGTCACGTCAAGGCGCTCAAGGGGCACATCAAGACCCTGGCCGACCGCAACTATGCCGCCACCATCGGCTCCGATCTCGACCTGGTGGTCCTCTTCCTCCCTGGCGACCCGTTCTTGAGCGCCGCCTTCTCCAAGGATCCCGACCTGCAGGTCGAGGCTCTGCGTTCGAAGGTGCTGATCGCCACGCCGACAACCCTCGTAGCGCTCTTGCGCACTGTGGCCATCTACTGGCAACAACGTTCGATGGCCGAGAACGCCGACGCCATCGCCGACGCCGCCCGCGAGCTCTACGATCGGGCCGCGAAGCTGGGTGTCGAGCTGGAGGGGGTCCGCAAGGGACTCAAGTCGGCTCTGGATGCCTACAACCGGGCGGTGGGCTCCTTCGACCGACGGCTACTACCGATGGGGCGCAGACTCTCGGAGCTGAAGGTCTCGGAGCAGAGCAAGCGCGACCTCACCGCACCGCAGCCGATCGACGAGGAACCACGCCGGATCAGCGAATAGAGGTCCTGGGGTCTTGGGGTCTTGGAACCCTGAGGGGATCAGCGGTCGCCGTCTTTGTGGCCTTCGACCTCGCCGATCATCGGAACAAAACGAACGGGAATGATCTCCCGCTGCTCGATTCCGTCGGCGGTCTTGGACACGACCAGTAGATCCTGGAAGAAGTTGCCGACGGGAATCACCAACTTCCCACCGACCTTCAGCTGATCGATCAGGGGCTCCGGCACCCTGTCTGGAGCGGCCGTCACCATGATGCCGTCGAACGGGGCCGCCTCGGGCCATCCCTGGTATCCGTCGCCGATTCGAAAGTGGACGTTCGTGTAACCCAGATCGTCGAGAGTCCTCTGGGCCTTCTGCCCCAGCTCCTCGCGAATCTCGACCGTGTAGACATCCTTCACCAGTCGCGAGAGAACCGCGGCCTGGTACCCGGACCCTGTACCGATCTCCAGAACCCTCTCATCGCCATCGAGCTCGAGAAGCGAGGTCATCAGGGCCACGATGTAGGGCTGAGAAATCGTCTGACCCGAGCCGATGGACAGCGGGCCATCGGCGTAAGCCTGATCCCGCAGGGGCTCGGGCACGAAGACGTGGCGAGGCACCTCCTCCATGGCGCCCAGGACCTTGCGCTCGGACACCCCGCGCCGCACGATCTGCTCCTCGACCATCGACCTTCGCTGGTCGAGAAAGGCGCTTGTCTGGGCCCAGAGTCTCATCGGTACGATGGCGAGCAGAAGAACGCCCACCACCCAAACTCTACGCCGGTTACCCGGATTGCGCCAGATCACTGCATGACCTCCGATTGGATAAGCCCTTCCACGTCGACCGAAACCTTCCACCGGTCCCCGGGCCGGCTTCCGCGTCGGAGCTCCCATGATATCCCGAGGAGGGGCTCCGATTCCGCCTTTTGAGCTCTCCCGCAGTGCCAACGCTCGCCGACCTCGGCTGCGGCGGTCGAGGTCGATGGTGTCCACGGTCGGTGACGTCAGGCTCATGTTCTCAGAGTCTCTCACTCGTCGGATGGCTCGCGGGTGCCTGGATTCGGTACTTCGGGCCTCATCACATCTCCAGTCACTCATCGTGACGTGCAATTGCCGAGCCAGCCGAGTCCCAACAAGCCTACGGGAGGGTGACTCGGTACAATAGGCGGCCGATGAGGGTCTACTTCACCAACCTGGGTTGCAAGCTCAACCAGGCCGAGCTCGAACAACTGGCGCGCCGATTTCGCAACGCGGGCTTCTCGATCGCCAGCGAGCTCTCCGAGGCCGAGCTGCACGTCGTCAATACCTGCACCGTCACGCATGTGGCCGCACGGGACTCTCGAAAGACGGCGCGCCGGGGCCGCCGACTGAACCCGGAGCTGCGAACGGTCTTGACAGGATGTTACGTCACGGCCGACCCCGAAGAGGCGGCGACCCTCGCCGGGGTCGATCTGGTGGTCGCCAACCCCGACAAAGAGGCATTGCTCGATAGCGTTCGTGACGCATTCCCCGATCGAGTACCCATCGCTCCACAATCGACCCGACTGCCCGTGCCCTTCGTGCCACTCGAGTTCGGAAACAGCCGAGCCCTGGTCAAGATCGAGGACGGCTGCGATATGCCCTGTGCCTTCTGCATCATCCCGCTGACCCGGGGCAAGCAACACAGCCGACCGTTCGACACCGTCCTGCGGGAGGTCACCGACCTGAGCGGTGGAGGCTGCGGGGAAGTCGTCATCACCGGCGTTCAGATCTCCTCGTATCGATCTGGATCGAAACGCCTGTTCGATCTGGTCGAGCAGCTCCTGGTCTCCATGGATCAGAGCCGTCTCCGCCTGACCTCCATCGCACCCTGGCAGTTCGACAGGCGGCTCCTGGGCCTGTTCGAGGACTCCCGCCTCTGCCGTCACCTCCACTTCTCACTTCAAAGCGGCTGCACGCAGACCTTGAAGCGAATGCGGCGGCCCTATGGCGCCAGAGCCTTCGAATCTCTGGTTGACGAGGTCAAGAGAGAGATTCCCGGAATCGCCATCACCACCGACGTGATCGTCGGCTTCCCTGGCGAGACGGACGAGGAGTTCGACGAGAGCCTCCGCTTCGTCGAACAATTGAACTTCGCACGGATTCATGCCTTTCCCTTCTCCTCTCGCCCAGGAACCGAGGCTGCTTCGCTGCCCGATCAGGTGCCTCATACCGTCAAACGACAGAGAATGGCACGGATGCTGAAAGTCGCAGAGCAGTCCTCCACGCGGTTCGAGGGCCACCATCTCGGCTCCGAGGTCGAGGTGCTGTGGGAATCCTCCCGTGATGGACTGTGGCAGGGCACGACAGACAACTACATTCGGGTCCTGAAGGAGAGCGTGGAACCGCTCGCCAACCAATTGCGGCGGGAGAGGCTGCAGGAGGCGACGGCCCGGGGAGTCCTGTGCCAGGCGACCGAGCCTGTTCAGGCGCCCTTCGAAAGCCAGCCGCCGACGCATTCGACCCACCGGCAGACGACTCTTTCAACCTGATTCCCCGTGGAGACCTGTGGCCATTCGCAATCCCACCCTTGAGTCCGAATTCTTGAGCCTCGAAGCGATCTCCGATCGGATCGAGACCGTGTTGCTTCATTCGCCGGCCGACGAGACCGAGATCGTCTGGCTGGAGAAGCGCCGCGGGAAGAGTGGCAAACGAAACCGCCAGATCGAATCCCGGCTCAGCCGAGAGCGCACCATCATGGTTCGGGTGATCGACCGTCGCAGGGTCGGCAGTCACCGCACCGGTTTCGGCGAGATTGGAGAGCTGGAAAACAGCATCCGGATGGCGATCGCACAATCCCGGAGTCGAGAGCCGCTGCGAGGGCTTCTGCACCTCCCGGCCGATGAGACGCCCACCCCGAAGATCGAAGGGCTCTGGGATCCGCAGATCGCACAGCTGGACCCGAAGCGCGCTGAACGCCTCATCCAGCCCTGGGCGAAGAGTCGCGGCACCCTGGATCTGCAATGGACTGCCGCGCACATCGCGGTGTTCAATACCCGGGGAGTTCGGCGCCAAGCAGCGGTAACCGCAGCCAGCGTCGAAGCTCGGATCGGACGCCGGCCGGGTGGCGGACGGGCGGCTTCGGCAGCTCGGAGCCTGGAACAACTGGCTATCGGTAGCGTCTTCGAGCGAGCCAAGCAGCGTCACGCCTCCGGACCGGAAGGAGACCTCGTGGCTGGGCCCCAACCTGTGGTTCTCTCGGCAGAGGCCACCGCCGGACTCTGCGACATCCTGAATCGGGTCGCTTTCTCCGCTGTCTCGTACTACCAAGGGAGCTCCTTTCTCCGCGAGCACCTCGATGTCCAGGTTTTCGATCGCGCCATCAACCTGCGGGACGATGCCACCAATGCGGCCGGCCTGCCGTTTCCCTTCGATCTGGAAGGGACCGCCAAACGACCCGTGGATCTGATATTGAAAGGGGCCCCGAAGACGCCCGCCCTGGATCAACGCCAGGCAGCGCTGCTGGGACTCACGGCGACAGCTCATGCAATAGGCGGCAATGATGCCCGAGCCATGAACCTGTACCTGGCCCCCGGCGAAGCGTCGGAGAGCGAGCTGCTGAGGGCAGCCGAAGGTGGCCTATGGATCGGATGGCTGGACCAGGTGGAGTGCTTCGAGCCCTCGAGAGCCCAGATTCGAGCCCACGCTCGGGGGGTGCGCCGCATCAGCGAGGGCCAGCTCGCCGAAGGATTACCCGACCTCATCTGGGAGGACAGCCTGCTACGCGCCTTTTCGAATCTGCTCGGCGTCGGTTCCGAGCCCGTCCTCAGAATCAGCCACGACGGAGTCCTCGGAGGCATCTCCACGCCGGCTCTGGCGATAGCCGACACCTCGAGCTTTCGACCACTCCTCGAGGAAATCTAACGCGGCTCAGGCCGTGCGTCGAAGCAGGACCGCCGTCTGGTCGTCTCCCTGAGGGAGCCCCTGAGCGAAATCGGTGACCGCTGTATCGACAGTTCGAATCACCTCGGACAGCGGTCGGGTGTTCGAGGACCGAAGAAGATCGATCAAGCGCGACAGGCCGAATTCCTCGTCAGAGGGTGATTCGCATTCGGTGAGACCATCGCTGTACAGACAGAGCAGGTCGCCGGGCGCGAGCACCAGATGGCCGCTTTGGTAGGAGGTCTCGCCGAACAAACCCAGTGGCAAGCCCCCGGAGCCCAATTCGCGGACGTTGCCGTCGCTACCGATCACGACACCGGGATTGTGCCCCGCGTTGACGTAGCGCACCTCGTTCGACGATGGATCGAGCTCGGCCACCAACAGGGTGATGAACTTGTTCGGCGCCGTCGAGGCGGTGATATGTCGGTTCAGAACCTGGACGAGGCCAGGGCCAATGCCTTCCTGATCGACCAGAAGGCGCAGAGCCGAATGAATGGTCGAGACCATGAGGGCCGCCGGAAGTCCCTTGCCCGACACGTCGGCCAGCACCGCGCCTACTCGACCCTCCTTCAGGCGCATCAGGTCGTAGAAGTCGCCGCCTACGTGACGAGCCGGCCGGCTCCAACCCGCCAGCTCGAAGCCCTCGACGACGGGAAAAGCGGTCGGCAGGAGACGGCGCTGGATATCGGCGGCCAGCTCGATCTCCCGCTCCAGCCGCTCTTTCTCCAGGGCCTGCCGATGGAGGTAGGCGGTCTCGAGTGCGGTAGCTGCCTGGTTGGCGAAAAGTGCGAGCGTGCGCCGATCGGATTCTGGAAACGGTCCCACTCCACTCCGACTCTCCTTGTCGGCGACCAGCAGGATGCCCCGCGAGTTCGGCTCCGCGCCGACCGGCACGGCCATCAGGTGACGGGCACCAGGCAGCAGGTCCTGATCACTCCCAAGTCCCGGTCCCAATACCTGGGCCACCTGAGGATCGTCCAGAGGTAGCTCCGGCCTGGCGTCACCTCCGAGGGTGTGGTCGAGCACCAATCGCCCAGCACTTCGCAGGTACAGGGCGCCCCGCCGAGCATCCAGGAGCGACACCGCTCGCAGCAGAATCTCTTCGCCGAGCTGCTCGAGGTTGAGCATCGAGGCGATGGCCAGCCCGACCTCGTAGAGGGCCTCGAGCTCCACGCCCCGGTAGTTGACGACGAAGCTCTGCTCCTTGAGCTGCTGCTTCAGGACGGCGGCGCGGAGCCCCGACGCCAGGGCGAGTACGATCGGACCCTTCGGACGCTTCCAGTCTTCTTCACCTGGAGCGAAGAGAAGGCGACCTTCGGGCAGCTCCAGGCTCTCGTAGCCAGCCGAGTCGTCACCGTCGATCGAAACCGGGAAGGCCTTGGAGCCCCACACCACCTGACGGTCGAAGCATTCGCTACTCTCGGAATAGAGAGCTGCGGCTTCGAGCCCACGAGACTCGCAGAGCAGTTGCAGAAGGCGCACCAGAAATGCACGCTCTCCTTCGCGCCGTCCGGCAGCACCGAGGACGTCCTCCCAGCTCAACTCTCGTGCCAGTGAGGCCGAAGGACGACTCATCGACCCTCTAGCCGGCGAGATCGCCGAGCGCTACTCCCTCGTCGGAGTAGATCTTGGCGTACTGGGCCAGTCCCATGATGTGAAAAGTCTTCTCGATCGTTGGCGTGAGATTGCAGAACGCCAGCTTGCCATCGATCTCCAGCATCTTCTCGATGATCTCGATGAGAATCGAGATCCCGATCGAGTTGACGATCTTCGTTCCCTGGAGGTTCAGCAA
>JAUWSP010000061.1 GCA_030610025.1 Acidobacteriota bacterium
AGGCGACCTGGAAGATCTGCTCGGTGGAGAGGGCAAGCTTCCCGTGATTCCCGAGCAGATTGCCGTGGGGATTCCTGCCGACCTGCTCCGTCAGAGGCCCGACGTGAGGGCGGCGGAGATGAATGCCATGGCTCAAAACGCCCTGGTCGGAGTGGCTACGGCCGATCTCTACCCCAGCTTCAGCCTGGTGGGGTTTCTCGGCCTCGCGTCCGGTAGCCCTGGCAACGACAGTCTCGGTGATTTCTTCAGCAGCTCCAGCCTGACCTACAACGTGGGCGGGAGTTTTGTTTGGCCCTTCCTCAACTACGGCCGCATCCGCAACAACATCCGCGTTCAGGACGCCCGTCTGCAGCAGGCCCTGATCACCTATCGAGAAACGGTGATCCAGGCAGCCCGGGAGGTCGAGGACGCGATGACGGCCTACATCGGGGCCGAGCTGCAAGGCCGAATCCTCGCCGCGGCGGTCGGTTCGGCGCAGCGCTCGAATGATCTATCGATGCTGCGCTACCAGGAGGGATTCTCGGACTACCAACGGGTGCTCGATGCGCAACAATCACTCTTTGTTCAACAGGGGCGCCATGTCGATAGTCGAGGGGCCGCGGTGCTAGCGGTGGTGGATCTGTACAAAGCGATGGGGGGTGACTGGGAGACAGACGATGAGGCTTACGAGGTCTCACCTGAAACCCGCGATCAGATGGAGCAGCGCACGAACTGGGGCGAATACTTCGATTCCGACGGCGACAGTGCCAATGAGGATGCCAGTGCCAGCGAGTCCGGAGGCAGTGAGTAGAAGATGAATGAGCAAAACCAGCAGGTGCCCGCACCCGCCGATGAGCCCGATCTCTCCGAGGGTCCCGACAGCAAGAAGGCCGAGACGGTGTCTGACGAGCCACCGAAGAGGGATCCGGTCCGCAAGTGGACCGTCATTATCCTCATCCTGATTCTGGCCTTGCTTGGTTACTACCTGGTGGCCGATCGCCAGACACCCTATACGACCCAGGCCCGTCTCAACGCGTTGGTTGTTCCCATCGCTCCCCTGATCTCGGGTCAGGTCGAAGACGTGATGGTGACCAACAACCAACAGGTCACTAGTGGCGATGTCTTGTTCACCATCAACATCGACACCTATGAGTTGGAGCTTCGTGCTGCGGAGGCCGATCTCCAGGCAGCTCGCCAAGCGGTCGGTGCGTCGACCGCGAACGTCAACGCGGCAGAGGCTTCTCTGATAGCCGCACAGGCCAGTCGCAAACAGGCCGAGCAGGACGCTGTTCGCCTGCGCGGTATCCGGGCCGAGGATCCGGGTGCGATCTCGGAGCGACGCCTCCAGTACGCTGAATCGGGATTGGCGGCGGCCGAGGCAAACGTCGACGCTGCCGAGGCGAATCTAGAGAAAGCCATTCAAGACCTTGGACTCGAGGGTGAGAACAATGTCCGAATTCTGAAGGCTGAGGTGGCCATCGCCAACGTCGAGCTCAACATAGAACGCGCTACGGTCTACGCACCCGACGACGGTGTCGTCACCGATGTGCGGCTCGACCGCGGGAATTTTGCCGCCTCCGGTGCTCCGCAGATGACCTTTATCGCGGTGGACAATCTCTGGGTGCAGGCGGACTTCACCGAGAACAACCTGGGGCACATCGAGGTGGGGAATCCTGTCGAACTGATCTTTGATTCGCGGCCGGGCAGGGTTTTCAACGGTACGGTGCGCGGCACCGGCTTCGGCGTCGACGTCGGTGCAGCGCCACTGGGTAGCCTGCCAACCATCGAAAACGACAAGAACTGGCTGCGGGATGCGCAGCGCTTCCCGGTGCTCGTGGACTTCGACTCAGAGCACCTTGCCGAGTTGAACGTGAGGGTCGGCTCACAGGCATCCGTCATGGTGTACACGGGCAGTCACCCGTTCATCAACATGCTGGGGCGTCTGCGAATTCGGCTGGCCACCTACCTGAGTTATGCCTACTGAGGAACCCGTGGCGAACCCACCTATGGACATCGCCAGCCGCCGCATCCTTCGCATGGCGTTGGGCACCTCACTGGCTCTGTGGTTTTCGCAATCGGCCGGCGGCTCGATGTCGTTCATCATGGCGGTGTTCACCTTCGTCTTCCTGTCCCTGCCATTACCCAGGCCGTCGCTCAAGTTCGCCTTTGGATTCGTGCTGATCCTGGCGGTGTCGTTCTTTGGCGGAGCGCTGATCGTACCTTTCCTGGAACATGCACGCTGGGCGGGCATCCTGATGTTCGTGCTGGCTCTTTTCTACAGCTTCTATTACTCCGCCAAAGGCGGCTCAGCCGCGCTCGGGACTTTGGCCACCGTGGGGCTGACCCTTGCCGCAGCAATCGGCTCGGTCAGCGCAGAGGCGCTGATGGGGATCGCCGGCGAGGTGACTCTCAACGCGGCCAAGGCCATGGTCTTCGTCTGGCTGGCGCACGCGCTGATACCGGATCCACCACTGGACCCCGTAGCGGCTGGTAAGAGTCCCCCCAAGCCATCCCTGCCGGACCTGCACACGGCCCGTCTCAAAGCCATGCGCTCGATGCTGATCGTGCTGCCGCTAGCAATGTTCTTGTTGTTCAGTAGCTCCAGCATGAGCTACGCGATTGTGATGATCAAGGTAGCGACCATGGGCCAGCAGGCCAACCTGGATTCCAGCCGCACCATGGGCCGTTCTCTCATCCAGTCCACCATCATTGGAGGCGTCGGCGCCATCATCGCCTGGCAGGTGCTCAGCATCTACCCGTCGCTTCTGCTCTACACGCTGCTGATCGCGCTCTTCTTGCTGTTGGCTGGGCCGAAGATCTTCCAGGGCGCAGGAATGGGCCCCAAAGCATCCACCTGGTCGTACGGGATTCTCACCATGATCATCGTGATCGCGCCGGCCGTCATGGACGGGGCTGGAAGTGATGGGGCGAGCTCCGCGTTCTACACTCGCTTGTTCCTCTTCCTGGTGATCGCCGTATACGGCAACGTCGCGGTAGCAGTCTTCGACGCCTTCTGGCCAGAAGTAATGCAGGGCGGCAAATCCCTGCAACCCCAACCGGCCCCGGCGTAGCTCGAACTACCGCGGGGTGCTGTCAAGTTGAAGCGCCAAGTAGCAGAGGACGCCGGTGAACGCCAAAACACCGAGCTAGCACGGAGACAGGGATCAGTACTCGCCCGATCTCGGGTCAGACCTCTCTGCATTGCGGGCGCGATTTGACCCGGAAGCCGACAAGTCGTATCTTCAGCTGCGGGCAAGGGATGCGTCTGCCATAGCGTTCCGTTTCCACCTGCAAAGACTATGCGCGATTTGTTCTCAGGCAAGGGCCGTGGTGCCAATCTTCTATTGGTCGTACTTTCCGTTCTCCTGGTCGTCGGGGGCACTGAAGTGGCCTTGGGTTTGTTCTACCCAATCGACTACCTACAGGTGCCCGACAAAGCTTCGGATGATCTGTTCAAAGGGGCTCTCCATCGGTCATCCGCCGTGCCGGGTCTATCTTTCGAGCTGGCGCCGAACCGACAGAAGAAATACGAGGGCGTCTGGATTCGTACCAACAGCCTCGGCATGCGTGATTCGGAGCCAGCGCCCGCCGAAGACGATGCCGCATCCAGGATTGTGGTTCTCGGAGACTCCTTTACCTTTGGCTTTCGTGTAGATGTCGACTCGACCTTTCCAGATCTCCTCGAATCAAGACTCAACGAAGAGACGACGAAGCAACGGTTCGAGGTCCTGAATCTGGGTGTTTCCGGCTACAACACACGGGATGCGGCGCTCGTTCTCGAGCACAAGGGTCTGCTCTGGCAGCCCGATGTGGTCATCCTCGGTTATTCGCTCAACGACCCCGAGACCAAGGCGGTGCAGCCGCTCAATGGCTACTTTCAGGAGCCGGCGGTCTGGCAGCGAAGCAATCTGGCCCGACTCATTGCCAAAGCCAGGCGCGATCTGGAGGTGGAGCTTTGGGGTGGAGGAGATTACTACAGCTACCTCCATGCGGAGGGCCATAAGAATTGGGATAGCGTCGTTCGTGCTCTTGATGACATTCAGACGCTGGCCGAGAGCCAGCAGATCCCTGTGCTTGTGGTGATTTTCCCCAACATGCTGAACAGACGCTGGTCTGCCTATCCCTATTCGGATCTTCACCGCCAGGTTGCTGAGGTCTCTCATGAAAGAGGATTCGCAGTGATCGACCTGTTGGATCGATTCTCCGAATACCCCGCAAGAGCTGTACGAGTGCGTCGCGGCGATCCCCATCCGAGCCCCTTGGGTCATGCCTTGGCGGCCGAAGCAATCTACGAGTGGATCGCGACCGAGTTTCCACCTGCCGAAGTGTCCAGATGAGAACCCCGGAGTCGAGCCTGCGAATCCCCGGAGAGTCGGTCGGTCTTCTCACCGACCTCTACCAGCTCACCATGGCCTACGGCTACTGGAAGACGGGGGAGCTCGAGACGGAGGCGGCTTTCAACCTCTATTTCCGCTCCAGCCCGTTCGAGGGCGGCTACACCATCGCCTGCGGCCTCGGCTATCTCGTCGACTTCGTCGAGTCCTTCTCTTTCTCCGACGAAGACCTGACCTACCTGGCGAGCCTGAAGGGAAACGACGGTGAGGCCCTGTTCGAGGAAGCCTTTCTCGAGTATCTGCAACAGGTCGACTTGACCTGCGATATCGACGCCGTCCCCGAGGGTACGGTGGTCTTCCCAAATGAGCCGCTGGTGCGCATCCGTGGCCCGCTGATCCAGTGTCAGCTGCTGGAGACCCCGCTGGTCAACATCATCAATTTTCAGAGTCTGATCGCCACCAAGGCCTCACGGGTCTGCGAAGCGGCCCAGGGTGATCGGGTCATCGAGTTCGGGCTCCGACGGGCGCAAGGCTTCGATGGCGCCCTGGCCGCCAGTCGAGCTGCCTACATCGGTGGCTGCGAATCGACCTCCAACGTTCTGGCCGGGAAGCTCTTCGGAATACCGCCGCGGGGAACCCACGCACACAGCTGGGTGATGATCTTCGACTCCGAGCTCGAGGCTTTTCAGGCCTACGCCGAGGCCATGCCCAACAACTGCATCCTGCTCGTCGACACCTACGACACCTTGCAGGGCGTGAGAAACGCGGTCGCGATCGGCGAGTGGCTGCGCGAGCGGGGAAGCAAGTTGGCGGGCATCCGCCTCGACTCCGGAGATCTGGCCTACCTGAGTATCGAGGCCCGGAAGATCCTGGACGAGGCCGGGTTTGAAGACGCGGCGATCGTCGCCAGTAATGAGCTCGACGAGCATGTCATCACGAGTCTCAAAGACCAGGGGGCCCGTATCAATGTCTGGGGCGTCGGCACGAAACTAATCACTGCTTGGGACCAGCCGGCTCTCGGTGCTGTCTACAAGCTGGCCGCGGTTCGACACGCTGGTAGCGATTGGGAGCCGCGGGTCAAGCTCTCGGAGCATGCGGCCAAGGTCAACATCCCCGGCTTCAGCCAGGTGCGCCGCTTCCAGAGAAACGGGGAATTCATCGCCGACATGATTTACGACGAGTTGGACCCGCCGGCTGGCATCGCCGAGATCGTCGACCCCATGGACAGCACTCGCTGGAAGAAACTACCCCCTGGCGCCTCTCACGAGGATCTGCTGCTGCCGGTCTATCGCGAAGGACGGCTCGAGGCCGTTGTGCCCTCACCGCAGGAGGCTCGGACGCGAACCCTGGAGCAGCTCTCGTCGTTTCACTCCGGGATTCGGCGCTTTCTCAACCCCCACCAATACCCGGTGGGTCTCGATCGTGGACTCCACGAGACCCGGATGCGGCTGATTCTCGAGGCCCGGACGGAAGTGGCCGCGCGAGATCAGTGGGGATCATGAACAGGGCGCTGATCCTCGTCGACCTGCAGAACGACTTCCTGCCGGGAGGGGCTCTTGCGGTACCCGATGGCGATCAGGTGATTCCTGTCGCCAATCGAGTGCAGCCCCTCTTCGATATCGTGGTGACCTCCCAGGACTGGCACCCGGCCGATCACGGCAGCTTTGCCGCCTCGCACCCAGGCAGGCAACCTGGAGAGCATATCGAGCTGGAGGGTCTCCCCCAGATCCTGTGGCCGACTCACTGCATTCAGGAATCAAATGGGGCGCGCCTGGCACAGGGGCTCGACAGTTCGTGCATCGCTCGCATCTTCTACAAAGGGTCCGACCCCCAGATCGACAGCTACAGCTGCTTCTACGACAACGGTCACCGCCGCTCGACTGGGTTGGCCGACTATCTCAGAGACCAAGGAGTCGACACCGTCTACCTCCTTGGCCTGGCCACCGACTACTGCGTCAAGTTCTCGGCGCTGGATGCGGTAGCCGAAGAGTTCGCGGTCCATCTCATTCTCGACGGCTGCCGCGGCATCGATCTGGAGCCCGGCGACATCGAGCGGGCCCTGGAAGAGATGCGAGAGGTCGGCGTCGCCATCCTTTCGAGCAGCGACCTTATCGGCGGGACAGCCTTGTCGGTGTAGAAAGAACCGAGCGCGCCGGCTCGAGTCTCGCTCAGGATGACTTGGAATCACGGCTCGAGCCGGTTTCTGGAGATTCACCGTGGTAGATTGACTGTAACGACAAACCTGTCTCAGGAGGTACAGCACCCAATGGCAACGAAACCGAAAATTCGCGGAGCGCTTCGTCTCTACTCCGCAATGACCCTGGCTCTGACCGTAGGACTGTTGGGGACGGCGGTTCCCATGCAGGCCGCGGCTCCAGGCCAGGTCATCTGGGTCGATCTGCTGACCGAAGATGCGGCCACTGCGATCGACTTCTATCGACAGCTTCTGGGCTGGAAGATCGAACCGTATTCCAGTGGCAACTTCGTGGTGAGCAATGACGGCATACCGATCGCCGGGATCAGTGAAATCAAGGACGCGGATGCCGGGGGAGAGGAAGCGATCTGGCTCGTGGGGATTGCAGTTCCCGACCTGGCCGATTCCGTGGCTACGGCGCGCGAGCTCGGCGCCAAGATTCATCGGGATGTCGGCCGAGTCGAGGGCTTCGCCAGCTTCGCCATCTTGCAGGATCCACAGGGAGCCGCCGTCATGTTGCTGAGCCCGGAGAGGCCCTTCGAAGAGTCGAGATCTGCAGGGTTCTGGGTGTGGACCGAGCTATGGACGCACGATACGGCGGCAGCTTCCGAGTTCTATGGCAAGGTGATCGGCTATGAGCAAGCCGAAGTAGAGCGCTCCGACGACTCCTATCAGCTGTTTCAGACGGCAGGTGAAAATCGGGCCGGTCTGGTGGAGATCGAGAACAAACAGGTCGACCCCATTTGGGCTCCGTATCTGGGCGTTGCCGACCTGAAAGCTATCGTGGCGCAGGCCAAGGGGCTTGGAGGTCGGATCCTCCTGGAGCCCAGCCCGGAGTTCGGTGAGGGGAGGGTGGCCCTGCTGGCCGACCCCACCGGAGGAGCCTTCTTCGTCTACGAGCTCGAGGAGAAAACGCCATGAAGCGCTCTATTCGATTCTTCTTCCTCTTCCTGGTTGTGGTTGTAATCGTGTTGGGCCTCGAAGCCTGTTCTTCCTCTGGGTATGACTCGACCTACTCCAACTCCAGCATCCGCTACGGTGTGAGCCACGGCTATGGCTATGGCCACGGATGGGGTCGAGGCTATGGAGGAGGGGGCTGGTATGGCGGCGGTGGCTACTATCCGGGAGGGTCGATAGGACCCTACTGGTAGGCCGATAGCAACACCGCATCGAGCCAGGCCACTCGGGTCGAGCTCTGGGTGCTTCCTGGCGGTCCCGGATCGGGGCTACTCGCCCTGTTCCATCTGGTTCTTGCGGATCGCCTGGACCTTGGCGCCGTACATCTCGTCCCAGCGCTTCATGATCTTCTCGAGCGCCCGGTCGAGCTTCTTCTCGTTCTTCTCGGGCTTCTTCTTGGCCATGGCCGCCGTGCCGATGCCGCGCCATATCAGCTTCTTCTCTTTCGCGTCCCAGGCGTCGATGATGAGTGTGCCCTCGTTGAAGGAGAAGTTCTCGAGGTTACGCGTGCCGACGCCACCTTCCCAGTAGGAGCCCAGGGAGAAATCGGGGCCGTACGTGTACTCCAGATCGCTCAGGACGAGACGCAGGTTGCTCTGGTCGGCAGTGTAGTAGGCGATATAGATGTCGGGATCTGAATCGACCTCCTCCATGCCGCCCTCCAGAAGATAGCTCCTCAACCCATCGACGACCCGACGGTGTAGCGTCTCCGAGAAGTTCCGCAGATCCTCCCGAGTCTCCTTGAGCTGGAAGGTCCTGTACTGACTGAAGGCCGTAGCCCGGTCGTAGTCGACGTAGACCTTCTGGGCCAGGGCCGGTGTGACCGTGATGGAGGCGAAAACGACGAGCAGAATGAAAAGCCGATGAATGTTCATCGGCCGATTCTATTCCACTCGCGATTGCCAGTTCTCGATGCGGAGTCCTTGGACTCGACTCATGTGGTCGACGTTGTCGGTTACCAGCGTGGCGCCGATCGCCAGAGCATGAGCGGCAACGGCGAGATCGAAGTCTTCGAGGCGAATTCCCTTATCCTCGAGGCTGGCCTTGCTGCTGCCGAAAACGCGACTCACTTCGTCTGTCCACTCGGAGCGATGGAGCTCGTCCAGAAAGACCTCGAAGCGCTGCTTGAGCCGGTCCCTCCGTTTGGATCGGGGTAGTCGGGACAAGCCGTACTCGATCTCTGAGACAACCGGTTGGGGTAGCAGAACATCGGTTCGAGACTTCGAGACAAGCTCCCCGCACACCGAGGGTTCGCCCCTCATCAGGAAAGAGAGCGTATTGGTGTCCAGAATGTACTTCACAGTTCGGGGTGGGCCTTCCGGCTTCTATGGCTGCGGATGGCTTCGGTCATCTCCATCAGCAACTGCTGGCTTTGCTTGTCGTCTGCTGCGACGACAAGCTCATCCAGGAAGTCGGAGCTCCAGTCGGTCTGCTCTGTAATCGCCTTTTCGAGCGCCAGGATGATGTAGCGGTTTCGACTCATACTCAACTCGGAGGCCCGCTCGTCGACAGTCTGGAGGAGTTGTTGGGGAAGATGCACGGTTGTCGCCATATGAACAGAATAGGAATATATTCGTCATATGTCAATCTCATACGCGCCAGGGTTGGCCCCCGGTTATAGAGACGCGGTGGTGAGGTTCAATCTTGCGGGGCGAATCTCGACCTTGGCACTGTTGATTGGAACGTTGTAGGGTTCATGTCCGGACCGCCGTGACCTTCGTGATCAATCGAAGCCGGCCTCGACGACCTACCGGAGGTAAAGCATGAAGGATCATTTAGCGGCCCTGACTCGAAACACCATGAGCCTCGCGGGCTCGGCGCTGATGATGATCAGCGCCATCCTCTTCGTCAGTCTCATGCTCATCGAGTTGCTGGGTGCCGAGGGCAATCCCTACCTGGGCATCATTACCTACCTGATTCTCCCAGCCGGAGGCCTGTTGGGATTCATCCTCGTCGTCTGGGGTATCCGGCGCGAGCGCCGCCGTGCTCCGGAGCCGGTCTTTCCGGTCATCGATCTCAATCTCGATGCGACGAGGAAACGCTTGATGATGCTGATTCTGGTGGTGACCGTCGGGGCGGTGGTCCTGACGGCTGCGATGTCCCAGGGTGTCCATGTCATGGAGAGCACCTCCTTCTGCGGCGAGACCTGCCACAGCGTCATGTCGCCGGAGTACATCGCCTATCAGCGCTCACCGCATGCTCGTGTCGCCTGTGTCGAGTGCCATGTAGGCTCGGGCACGGACTGGTTTGTCAGATCCAAGCTCAGCGGCGCCTGGCAGCTCGTCTCCACGACCTTCAATCTCTACGACCGACCCATTCCGACCCCTGTGCACCACCTGC
>JAUWSP010000585.1 GCA_030610025.1 Acidobacteriota bacterium
CAGAGTCCGTAGGAGCCGAAGAGGAGAGTCCGGACGTCGATGGAGAGGGTGGCGTGGTTCCTCTTGCGGAGATCCCGGAGTCGACGGAGGGCGGCGCATGATCGCCCCGCGGAGCGCCTGGCGGTCGCATCTCAAGTTCTGGCTACCAGCCCTGATCCTGGTCGGACTGAACCTGGCGGTTCTTTCCACCTACCGCTTTCTGCTCGCTGGGCAGGCGCAGATTCAGGTCGGCAGAATCGAGCGGCGGCAGGCTCGAGTCGAAGAGCTCGAGGCGGAACGGATCGTCCTCGAAGAAATCGTCACCGAGGCCCAACGCAATCGGGAGCTCGTCGAGCGGCTCTACCGGGAGTGGCTGACCCCGGAGAGCGAGAGGCTGACCGCGGTGATCGCAGAGGTCAAGAATCTGGCCGACATGGCCGGTGTCGAGTACTCGAGCTTCAGCTATCCCGACCAGGTGCTGAAGGAGCAGGGCCTGATCAAGCGCTCTCTCGTCTTTTCGGTAGAGGGGAGCTATCTCGAGTTGCGGAGCTTCATCAACCTGATCGAGGTCTCCGATCTGTTTCTCATCCTCGAGTCGGTTCGTCTGACCGGGGGGGCGCAAGAGGGACCACGAGTCCGAGTGTCGATGACAGTGTCGACTCTGTTCGTGTTGGATGCGTCGAGCCAGAGCCTGGATGAACAGCCAGGAGCGTCGAGCTGATGAGCCAGGACCAGCGAAAGAGGGTGATGCTGGGAGCGCTTCTCCTGATCATGCTCGTCGTCGTCTGGCGGCAGCTCGCGCCGCGGATCACAGGAGGATCAGGGGCGATCGAGGTCGGTCCCCGTGGTCAAGCTGCCGCGGAGGGAACCGTCCGCTCGGCAGTCGATGCGCCCGAGGTGGTCGAACTGCGCCTGCAGGACCTCGAGAAGATGGCGAATGAGTACAGGCCTGGCCGAGATCCCTTTCGTTTCGGCGAGGCCCAGGCGGTCCAGGCCCAACCTCCCGAGGAGCCGAGCGCCGACGCCGAGCGGGAAGCAGCATCGCTGGAGGCTCTGCGGCGGGCGATGGAAGCTCGAGAAAGTCGAGAGTCTGCAGGACCCAGAAGACCCGTGCTGCCGGATCTCGAAGTGAAGTTCCTGGGCAGTTTCGGAACTCGACAGCGACGCCTGGCGGTCTTCAGCGACGGGGCCGAGATCATCAATGTCCTGGAGGGTGGTGTGTTGAAGGAACATTTCGTAATCAGGCAGATCGGTTTCGAGTCCGTAGATGTGGGATTCGTCGACTATCCGGACGAGCCTGCGGTCCGTTTGGCGGTGGGAGGGTAGTATGCTGAAGGCGGTGAAGATGCCAAGCAACCATTCTCGAAGACTCGCGGCTCTGGTGATCGCGCTCTTGATGGCGGCGTGCACCGGCTATCGAGACGCACGCGAAGCCCAGATCGCCGAGCAGAGAGGCGATTGGGACACGGCTGTACTGCTGTACCTCGAGTTGGCTGACCAAAACCCCGCCAACGTCTCGTACCGGACGGGGCTGCTGCGCGCCAAGATCAAGTCCTCCCAGATGCACTTCGAGCGCGGCAAGGACCTCTACGACGCGAATGTGCTCGATCGGGCCATCGAGGAGTACCGGCAGGCGGTTCAGCTCGACCCGAGCAATCAGTACGCTCAAGTCGAGTTGGAGAAGGCCATCAACGCTCTGGCCAGAGCGCAGAAGAGTGGAGGGCAGCCGGAATCCCTGGCCGAAATGAAGGAGAACATGCGAGGTAGCCGCGCTCAGCCGCCGGTGTTGAGCCCTCGCTCCAACGAGCCGATCTCACTCAGCTTTCCGAAGCCGGTCAGTGTGACCAGCATCTATCGCGCTCTCGGCAAGGCCTTTGGCATCGATGTCCTGTTCGATCCCAAGATGAGGGAACAGGAGATCAGCATCGAGTTGGAGGACGCCACGGCGCAGGAGGCTCTGGAAATCCTCATGCGAGCTGCCGGCCACTTCTACAAGGTCCTCAACGAGCAGACCATCATCGTAGTCGAGGACAGTCCCCAGAATCGGCGGGCCTACGAGGATCTCGTCATCCAGACCTTTTTCCTCTCCAATGCCGAGGTCAAAGACGTGATGACCATGCTGCGCAGCCTGGTCGGGGCCAAGAGTGTCGCCGCCAACGACCAGCTCAACGCCATCGCGCTGCGCGATACGGCCGACAAGGTGAAGGTGGCCGAGAGCATCATTCGCACCAACGACAAATCCCGTGGCGAAGTCGTGGTGGACGTCGAGCTGCTGCAGATCAACACCAGCAAGTTGCAGGAGCTCGGGGTCCTGTTGACTGACTATTCGATCACCCAGTTCCTCGACCCGGCTCTTCAGGTCGGCGACACGGGTGCCTTTCGGGTGTCGGATCT
Organism: Acidobacteriota bacterium; assembly: GCA_030610025.1. GTDB lineage: Bacteria > Acidobacteriota > Thermoanaerobaculia > Multivoradales > JAHEKO01 > JAUVRX01. The sequence continues at coordinate 2,374 of JAUWSP010000585.1, forward strand.
GGAGTTCATCAACCAGGGTGACTGGCTGGTGACCATCCCCGGCTTCGTCTACGACTTCGTCAAGACCAGCACCGAGGCGCAACTGCTGGCGAGCCCGCAGGTTCGAATCAGCGATGGCGAACAGGCTATCGTCCACATCGGTGACCAGGTGCCCATACCGGTGACGACCTTCAATACCTCGGGGACCATCGGTGGC
>JAUWSP010000277.1 GCA_030610025.1 Acidobacteriota bacterium
GGTCCGGCCGCTTCAAGACTCGAGCCAGCGAGTCGCCCCCTACGCCCTCAAGCCTTCAGAGATCGGCCAGAAGGTACGCCGGCTGCCTCGACCCCAGGGCGGGTGGGGCTAAAACTGCACGTGCTGGATGAAGAGCTCGGAGGCTTCCACGTCGTTGTCGGCCAACGCCACTGCCACTTCTCGCGTGAGATGGAACTGGCCAGCCCGATCCCGATCCGAGGTGGACATCAGGAGCTCGAGGCTCTGGACCCGATCCGGATACCGATTGAGCAGGTGGAGCAGGGTGTCGGCCGCCGCGTCCAGACCGCGAAATACAGCGGCTTCGGAGTTCGTGGTGATCTCCAGAAAGGCCCGGTTCGGATCGCTGCCCTGGTAGACCTGGACGCCTTCGATTCCAAGTGTGCGAAGGAACCGGGTCGCCTCGGCGGAGATCTCCATTTCGGAATAGGGCGCGCGTGGAAACGTGGTCAAATCCACGGCACCAGTCTCGACTCGTTGTTGGGAAACGCTGGGCGCCGCGCTGGCCTGTCGTCGGGTCTGCGGGCGGGTCAGAGCCCCTCCGGACTCGGGCTTCGAAGCGACGTCCGTCAGGCGCTGTTGCTTCTGCTCGGTCGGGTTGATCTGAGCCTCTACCAGTTGACCATCTTCCAGGATGAGGGCGGTGCCGTAGTCCCCCAGGTTGGCTTGCTCGGTACGGGGAATATCGATCTCAGACAGCTCGATGAAGGTGCTTGTCCCGTTCTGGAGGACGATGATGGCCTTGCCGTCCTCGATGCGGTGTTTCTCCTTGGCGATGAGTCGCGAGCCATCCTTGAGGTAGATCGTGAAGGCGCTGGCTGGAATCGCCACGATGGTAATCATGAGCAGGCTGAGCAGAATCTTGAAATGTCGATGCATGGTCTCTTTCGCGGGCCGCAATCTCGGCTCGCCCTCCAGGTTAGTGTCTATTCTGGCCCCATCACTCTCGATTCGGTGGCGGAATTCGTCACCAACTCCAAGGCCTGGTGGCTCTGTTATGATAGCGCGTCGCTGGCCCGGCAGCGAAACCAACCCACTCGGAAGCCTTTCCAGAGAGACAACTTATGCTCGTAGTCATGCGCATGAATGCCTCACCCGATGAGATCGAAGGGGTGGTGAGTCGGGTCCAATCCCACGGGCTCAAGGCAAGCCCCATCGCCGGTGCACAGCGAACGGCCGTGGGCATCACGGGCAACACCGGCGTCGTGGAGCCGGGCCTGTTCGAGTCGCTGCCTGGTGTGCTTGAAGTCATCCAGGTCAGTCATCCGTACAAGTTGGTATCGCGGGAGTTTCGGGCGGAAAATACGGTTCTGGAGATCGGTGGAGTGGAGATTGGCGGGCGCGATCTCTTGGTCATCGCCGGCCCCTGCTCCGTCGAAAGTTACGAGCAGACCCTCCGCATCGCCAAGCTCATCAAGGCTGCCGGAGGGCACCTCTTGCGCGGTGGTGCCTTCAAGCCGCGAACGAGCCCCTACAGCTTCCAGGGCCTGGGTCTGGAGGCCCTGAAGATCCTGGCTCGGGTACGCGAGGCCACGGGGCTCCCTGTGGTGACCGAGGCTCTGGACATCGACGTTCTGGATGAGGTGGCCGAGTATGCCGACATCGTCCAGATCGGGGCTCGCAACATGCAGAACTACACGCTCCTCCGGCGAGCCGGTCAGTGTGGGCGCCCCATCCTTCTGAAGCGGGGCATGAATGCGACAGTAACGGAATTGCTATTGGCTGCCGAGTACATCCTGGATCAGGGAAACGAGCAGGTCATCCTCTGTGAGCGGGGTATCCGGACCTTCACCGATCACACCCGCAACACGCTGGATGTCGCCGCCATTCCGGCCGTCAAACGGATCAGCCACCTGCCCATCATTGCCGACCCGAGCCATGCCGCCGGTCAGCGGGACAAGGTTCTCCCGCTGGCTCGGGCGTCCGTTGCGGTGGGCGCCGACGGCCTGATGGTCGAGGTCCACGACCGGCCGGGCGAAGCCCTTTCGGACAGTAACCAGGCACTGCTGCCCGATCAGTTTGCCGAGCTCATGGAGGAGATTCGTCTTTTGGCCCCGGTGCTGGATCGCCAGCTTCCAAGCCAGGCGAGTCATCGCCCACTTTGAAACCCTCGAGCAATGCCCTGCTGGTTCTCGAAGACGGTGCGGTCTTCGAGGGCAGGGCGGTTGGGGAAGGAACCAGCTTCGGCGAGGTGGTATTCAATACCTCGATGACCGGGTACCAGGAGATTCTCACCGACCCTTCGTACCGCGGGCAGATCGTAGTCATGACGCTGCCGCACATCGGAAACTACGGCGTTCACAGCTCGTTGGCCGAGTCGGCACGGCCCTGGGTCGAAGGGTTCGTGGCTCGCCAGTTCACCGCCCGGCCTTCGAGCCACGGCAGCGAGGAGGGGCTGGTCTCCTACCTCAGGCGTCATCGCCTGCCCGCCATCGATGGAGTCGATACCAGAGCTATCGTTCGTCGCGTACGGGAGCGGGGGGCCCTGCGGGGTGTTCTCACCTCGGAGCGCTCGGATGTGGATCCTCTGGTGGCCGAGTTGCAGGAGTTCCCGCTCATGACCGGCCGGGCGTTGGTGGACGAGGTCACCTGCACCGAGAGCTTCGAGCTGACGCCTGAAGATCGGGAACCGGATTTCCATCTGGCGGTCTATGACTTCGGAGTGAAGAGCAACATTCTGAGATCCCTGGTGAAGCGCGGGGCGCGGGTCACCGTCCTTCCGGCCCGGACGTCCTGGCAGCAGTGTCTCGACCTGGGCGTCGACGGCGTGCTGCTGTCCAACGGCCCTGGTGATCCCGAGCCCCTCGAGGAGGTGATCGAGAATGTGCGCGGCCTGGTGTCGTCCGGGGTGCCGATCTTCGGGATCTGTCTCGGTCACCAGCTTCTGGGCCTGGCAGTAGGGGGTAAGACCTTCAAGTTGAAGTTCGGCCACCACGGAGGCAATCAACCCGTCAAGGATCTGGCGACGGGTCGGATTCTCATCACGAGTCAGAATCACGGCTTCGCAGTGGACCCCGAGTCCCTTCCGGGTGACTGCCGGGTCAGCCAGGTCAACCTGAACGACGGTACGGTCGAAGCCTTCGCGGTCGAGAATCGGCCCGTGCTCTCGGCCCAATATCATCCCGAGGCCGCTCCTGGGCCCCACGACGCGGCAGAGCTCTTCGATAGCTTTTTACGAGCTGTGGTCGAAGGAGCGGCGCAATAGCGGTGAGCGGGCAAGGGCGAACTTCGGTCTCGCTTCTGTGGTCGATCGCGTGGCGGTTTCTACGCGGTAGGCAGAGCCAGCTTCTAAACGGAACAGCACGAGCGGCTCTGATCGCAACCCTGTTGGGAGTCATGGCCATGGTCATAGCCATGGCACTGATGACCGGCTATCGGAAGGACCTCCGCCGCAAGCTGGTGCGTGGCAATGCAGCCATCATCGCCTACCCGATGATCGGGTCCGAGGTCATGCTGGACGAGGGCGATCGGACGGCCCTGGCCGCCCTGCCAGGCGTGACCGATGTGAGAACAGTGGTCTACGGCAAGGGCGCCCTGGTGGGTGGAGGTGCACCCGATGGGCTTGCGGTCACCTTGCGAGGCGTCGATGCATCCACCCCGCTCGGGGAGTTGGGAGTCGTCGAGCTCGTTCCGGACTTCCATGACGGAGAGAGTCTGCTCCGCAATGGACGCCTGGGCGTGGTGCTGGGCAGTGACCTCGCCAGGAGGCTGGCGGCAGAGCCAGGGGAGACCTTGCGCCTGATGGTTCTCGGTCTTCACCAGGGCAGGCCCCGATTTCGCTACTGCAGCGTAGACCTGGTCGGTACCTTCACGACCGGCTTCTCGGAGTTCGACCAGGCATGGGTGGTGACCGACCGCGACGAGTTGATTCGATTGGCCGGCGGTGAGGCCGGTTCCTCGTTGGTCGAGATCGCCTTGGAAGATCCGGCTCAGGCTGATGAGATAGCCGACAAAGTCAGAGGTGTTCTGGAGTCGGAGTTCCTGGTGACTCACTGGCGAGACTTGAACCGGGAGCTGTTCACGGCACTCAAGGTGCAGCAGATTGCCCTGTTCTTCATGCTGGGGCTGATTGTCCTGGTCTCCACTTTCAATGTGGCCTCCAGTCTGGTGGTGCTGGTGCGCGAGAAGATGCGGGACATCGGCTCGCTGGCGGCGATCGGACTGTCCCCAGGGGGCCTGCGCTCGATCTTTCTTTTTTATGGGCTGGGCCTGGGTGCCGTGGGTACTCTTGCCGGTATCGGCCTGGGTGCCGTGGCCTCCTGGATGCTCACCGAGTTCGAATTGATCCGACTCGAGCCCGAGTTGGCGGCCATCTACTTCATCAACTCGGTACCGTTTCGGATCGAGCTGCAGGACATCCTGGCAGTGGCCCTGTTCTCCCTGACGGTCACCGTCGTGGCCTGTTGGGTTCCTGCCCGCCGGGCCGCCTCGATCCTTCCGGCCACCGCGTTGCGCTACGAGTAGAGCCGGTGTCTACCGGAGGTCCGTCCGGGTGGTCCGCAGGGGGACGGCGCCCTTGTCGGCCGTTGCTTCATCTACCCAACCAGGTCGGTGATCGGAGTTCCCCAGATGGCCTACCTCCCATCCGCTGCAAGAACCCCCTGGAGGTTCCTCGGTCGAACCCTGGATGCGTATCCGGGAGCATGGGATCGACCAAGGGGTCTCCTGAGTCTGCGGCCTCACCCGAC
>JAUWSP010000338.1 GCA_030610025.1 Acidobacteriota bacterium
GCCGGAGTGCTTCCGACAGCTCCTGGCGCGATCACCTCGAGTGAGGACCTCGAGCTGCTACCGGACGAGACCGCCGAGCCCGAAGAGGTCTACTCCAAGCCCTGGTGGCAACGACGACAGCTCTGGTTGTTTCTTTTCATGGCTTTTCTGGGCATTCTCATCGGCTTCGTGGTGTATCTGAAGTACCTGGACGACTTCGAATGGCCCTGGACTTCTGCCGCGGATTCGGCGCAACTGACATCGAGCGAGGCGGTAGCGTCCGAGCTGACGGAAGGACCCGACAACCGGGACATCATCGCCTCCTATGATTTCGAGGATCCTGCGCAGGTCGTTGCCAGGCTGGGGGAACCAGAACCCGACGAGGCCGCTGCTGAGAGGCAGACGCCTCCCAGGGCCAGCCGAAAGGACTCGGTTCCCAAGCCGCTTCCGACCCAGGCCCGGGCTCAACAGAAGCCGCCGGCTCGGCCGCCATCGGGCGGCGCGTTGACCGGCGTGGATCGCATCACCTGGCAGGAATCGAAGGGCCAGACAGTTCTGACCCTCTGGGGAGACGGGCCTTTCGACGCCGATCAGCTGGTGGTGTACCGCTTGGATACCGGCACGCCGAGGCAAGTCGTCAATATCCTGGGCGTGTCGCGGCCGTTCTCGGAGCGTAACCTGGCGGTCGGTACGAGCCATGTCACGACCGTCCGGACCGGCCTACACACTGGCGATGCGGGCCAGGAATTGCATGTCGTGGCCGATCTGGAAGATCCCGAGGTGAGGATGCGCCGGCTGGAGCCCGAAGGCTCCCAGCTCCACGTCTATTTCTCGAAGCTCTAGCCCGCAGGCCGAATCACGACCTTGAGGCTTTCGCGGCGCCTCATGCTGCGAAGGGCCTCCTCGGTCTGCTCTAGAGGCATCTCGCGAGACAGTAGAAGATCGACCGCCAAGCCTTGACGCGCCAGGAGATCGAGGGCTCTGGATGCCGTGGCAGGTCGATGATGGTAGGAGCCCCGGAAGACGATCTCGTCATAGTGGATTCTCGCGGTATCGAGAGAGATCCGTGTGCCCGCAGGGCAACCTCCGAAGAACAACACCTCACCTCCCGGCTGGATGCACTGGGTGGCCAACTCCCAACCGGCGACCGAACCGGTAGCGTCGATGGCGAGGTCGAACCCGAGGCTGTCTTCGGCCAGAGGAAGGATCGCCGCTGGGGTCGCTGCCTCGGGCGGTTCGATGGTTGCGACGGCCCCCATCTGACTTGCGATCTCACGTCTCGCTGCCAGAGGGTCCGCAAGGACCACCCGATGGCCGGCGGCCGAAAGCACACCCAGGAGCAGCTGCCCGATCGGGCCGCCTCCCAGGACCACGACATCTCTGGGCTCTGACAGCGAGCAGGTCTCGATGCCGTGCAGGACGCAGGCGAGAGGTTCTGTCAGACAGGCGTGCTCGGATGACAGTTCCGGTGGTTTTCGGTAGGTGCTCCTGGTGACGAATCGTGCCGGAACCGGTAGATACTCGGCGAAGGTGCCGTTGAGGTACAGGAGATCTCTGCACAGGTTCTCCCGACCGTTGGCACAGTATCGGCAGCTGCCGCACGAGGCCGAGTTGAGCACGACCACGGCGTCACCCGGTCGCCAGGCCTCGACTTCGTCTCCCACCGCGGCCACGGTGCCGGCACATTCATGTCCAAACGGGGTAGGCACCTGGAGCATGCGCGGGTGGCCCCCCTGCTTGAAAACCTTGAGGTCGGTGCCACAGGTCGTCGCAACATCCACTCGAAGAGTCAGCTCGCCCGGTCCGGGCCTCGGCAAGGCCAGGCGTCTGATCTCGAGTTGTTCGGGCCCGATGAGGCAGGCGGCCCGGTAGCTGTCAGGAAGCTCCACGAGTGCCTTCTCCTTCTCCGGGAGTGAGCAGTATCTTCAATGCCTTCTGCTGACTGGCCAACTCGACAGCCCGCTGGAAGTTCTGCAACGGAAGCTGGTGGCTGACCAGGGGAGTCGGATCGAGTCGACCCGAAGACATGAGTGTGAATACTCGGCGCTGCTCGGCCAGGGTTCCGGAGTAGGTTCCGACGATTTGTCGCTCGTGCTTGAAGATGTCATTCAGCTCCAATGCCAATCGTGCGCCAGGTCTGGCATGGGCGAACAAGACCAGGCTCCCTCCCTCACGGCTCAGAGGGAATACCTTTTCGACGATGTCAGGGTGCCCCACGGTGTCGAAGACGGCGTCCGCTCCGACGCCTTCACTCAGGCGCTCGACAGCATCGGCCAGTCCCTCGGGTGAGCAGGCAGCGTCGGCTCCGAGGACCTCGGCGAGCCGTCGTCGTTCCGGAATCGGGTCACTCATGGCCACTCGGATCTCGGGATGAATTGCCCGGAGCAGAAGCAAGTGGAGCAGACCCATGCTGCCACAGCCCAGGACGATTGCCGTAGTGGCCGCCTTCAATGGAATATCCACAGCGGGTAGGTTTGCTTTGTCGATGCCCCTCAGGACACAGGCAGCCGGTTCCATGAAGATCGCCGCTGCGTCCGGCATGCTGGCGGGCAACGCCCGGGCGGCCTGGGCAACGGCGCGTTTCCTGACCAGAATGAACTCGCTGAATCCCCCGGGAAACAGCAAATTCTCCCTGAAGGTGGAACACAGCGTCTCGCTGCCTCGCTGGCACAGCGAACACTCTCCGCAGGCCACGTGATGGGGGACCACGACCCTTTGACCGAGCTCGAAGGCGGAGACGCCCGACCCCAGCGCGGCGACAGTACCGACCAGCTCGTGGCCGAGGACTGTGCCCTTCGGGATGGCATCGCTGTCGAGCTTGAACAAATCGGTACCGCACAGGCCGCAGCACCGGAGTCTGAGCAGAATCTCGCCTTCGGTGGCTTCGGGAATCGGCATCTCCACCAGGCGGGATTCGCCCTGCCCGACATAGCGAACCGCCCGCATCTCGCCGCTCGAAAGTGAATTTTCCATTCAGGAAACGTAGATCGCTCTGGCGGCATCCAGGGCGGCGGTAGCCTGGGTGGACTCGTTGTTCGAGGTGAGCAGCTCCCCCAGGGAGGTGAGGAGTGTATGCACGTTGTCGCGGCTGGCGGACTCGCCCATCAGACCGACTCTCCATACCTTGCCAGCCAGCTCGCCGAGACCACCGCCGATTTCTATGTTGTAGTCGTCCAGGAGTCGTCGCCTCATCTGCGCCTCGTCGATGCCGTCAGGCACCCACACCGCATTCAGCACGGGCAGTCGATGCCCCTCCTGCGCCGCGGGCTCGAAACCGAGGGCCTCCAGCCCGGCCATCAGGGCTCGGCTGTGGAGGCGATGACGTGCGTAGCGCGGCTCCAGGCCCTCCTCGAGGACCAGGCCCAGTGCCTCATGGAGCGCGTAGTTCATGGAAATGGGTGCCGTGTGGTGGTAGGTGCGCTGACGCTCGGCCCAGTACTTTTGGATCATCGTCAGGTCCAGATACCAGCTGGCCACCTTGGTCCGGCGCCGGCTGAGCCTTTCGATGGCCCGAGGTCCAAGGGTCAGGGGTGCGAGGCCTGGTGGGCAGCTCAGGCACTTCTGGGTTCCCGAATAGCAGGCATCGATCAGCCAGTCGTCGACTCGCAGCTCGATCCCTGCCAAGGAAGTCACGGCGTCGACGATCAGGAGGCAATCACGCTCGCGACAGATTCGGCCGATTTCGACCAACGGTTGGCAGACCCCGGTAGAAGTCTCGGCATGGACAATGGCGACGATGCGCGTCTCGGGCGAGCGCTCCAGGGCCTCTTCGATCTCTCGAGGGTCGAAGACCTCTCCCCAGGGGCGATCGATACGGTGTAGCGTGCCGCCGACGCGGCCGACGATGTCGCTCATGCGATTGCCGAAGACGCCATTGACGCACACCAGTACCTCATCGCCGGGCTCGACGAGGTTGACGAAAGCCGCCTCCATGCCGGCGCTTCCGGTTCCAGAGATGGCGATGGTCAGCTGGTTCTCGGTGCAGAAGACCTGGCGCAGGCGCTGCTGCATCTGCGTCATCAGCTCCAGGAAAAGTGGATCCAGGTGACCCACGAGCGGACAGCTGATCGCCTCGTAGACCCGGGGATGCACCATGGACGGGCCCGGCCCCATCAGAATTCGCCGTGGCAGTGTTTCGATTGCCGATGATTCGAGATCAGTGGTCATGCAACATAGCGTGTCACAGGAATCGGGATCAGGGGAAGCGAAGTCTTACCCC
>JAUWSP010000132.1 GCA_030610025.1 Acidobacteriota bacterium
CAACCAGCGGCAGGTACGCCTGATCAGTGTACTCCCGAACCATTCGGCTGGCCGAGAAGCGGGCACCAATCGTCGCGATCGACCTCTTCATCATCTCGATCCACTGCACTGGCAATCCCTGCTGAGAGCGCTCGTAGTATTTGGGGAGAATCTGTTCCTCGAGTATCGAGTAGAGGGAGTTGGCGTCCTGCTGGTCTTGCACCCATTCTTCGGCTGCCGTCTCAGTGCTGCCGATCGCCCAGCCGTTCTCACCATCGAAGCCCTCTGGCCACCAGCCATCGAGACTGCTGCAGTTGAGCACACCGTTGACGGCCGCCTTCTCGCCGCTGGTACCACTGGCCTCGAGCGGACGCCGGGGCGTGTTCAACCAGACATCCACACCCTGAACCAGCATGCGGCCGACCCGCATGTTGTAGTTCTCGATGAAGACGACCCGGCCCTCGAGATCAGCCTCCTGAGAGAGCATGTACAGGTGCTGGATCAGCTCCTGAGCAGGCCTGTCCGCCGGGTGGGCCTTGCCGGCGAGCAGAATCCGCACCGGCCGATCGGCGTTGCGAACGATACCCCGAAGGCGATGCAGGTCACTGAACAACAACCCGGCTCTCTTGTAGGTGGCAAACCTCCGGGCGAAGCCGATCGTCAAGGCCTCGTCCGAGAAGAACCCCGCTACCTCTCTCAGCTTGGAGGGCGATCGCCCGTGCCGGGCGTACTGTTGGAGCAGGCGGGACCTCGTGAATCGCAACAGTCGCTCCTTCTGAGACCGGTGTGCCGCCCAAAGGTCCTCGTTGGAGAGCTCATAGACGAAATCCCAGGCTTTCGGATCCAGCAGCTTCTGCTGCCAGTCCGATCCGAGATTCAAAGCGAAGAGCTCCTGAAGCTCGGTTCCCAACCAGGTGGGAATGTGGATTCCGTTGGTGATCGGCTGGACGACCGGCTCCTCGGCTGGATGATCGACAAACAGGTGTCGCCACATCCGATCCGCGACCTCCGCATTCAGACGACTCACCCCATTGGCGAACCGGCTGGCTCGCAGCGCGAAGGCCGTCAAATTGAACGACTGACTGGGCTCGCCATGGTCTGGATTGCCCACCCGAAGCAGACGCTCGGAGCTGGTGTGCAGAGGTTCGGTCCATAGATCCAGATAGCTGGTGGCGAGATCGGGGTCGAACTGCTCGTTGCCCGCCGGCACTGGGGTGTGGGTCGTGAAGGCCACATTCTCGCCCACCTTGCCGAGAGCCGCCTCGAAATCGAGCCCTTCTGACGCGATCGTCTGCCGCATCCGCTCCAGCTGCAACAAGACGCTGTGGCCTTCATTGATGTGCCAGATGGCCGGCTCGATACCCAGTGCCTGAAGCGCTTTCACACCACCAACGCCGAGCACCATCTCCTGCACCAGCCTCATCTCCCGCCCGCGCACGTACAGCACCTTGGCTATCGGCCGATCGGACGGATCGTTGGCTGGCAGGTCCGTGTCCAGAAGCAGGATGGGAACTCGACCGACCTGGGCCACCCAGACCTTGGCATGGACGTCTCGGCCCGGCAGCGGCACCCCGACGACAACGTCGCGACCTCTCTCATCCATCGCCGGTCTCACTGGCAGCCGATTGAAGTCGTAGTCCGGGTAGATATGCTGCTGGATACCGTCGGCATCGATCGCCTGATTGAAGTAGCCGGAACGGTAGAGAAGGCCGACGCCGACGAACGGCAAACCCAGGTCGCTGGCGCTCTTGCAGTGATCTCCACTGAGGACGCCCAGCCCTCCCGAGTAGATGGCCAGGGACTGATCCAGGCCGTACTCCATGGAAAAGTACGCCACCGGACCTCCATCGTGTTCCGGATAGCGGCCATCGAACCAGGTCTGGGCCCCGCCAGCCATATACCTTTCGAAGGCCTGGATCACCCGAGAATAGGAGCCCATGAAGGCGTCACTGCTGACGAGGTGCTCCCACTGGGCGCGATCCACGTTGAGAAGAAGATCTACCGGGTTCCGGTAACGAGCCCATGAGTCGACCTTGATGGAGGAAAACAGCTGCCTCGCCCTCGGCTTCCAGCTCCACCAGAGGTTGTAGGCCAGGTCGTAGAGTCCCTCTACCTCTCTGGGAAGCTCGATGTCTGCCACCTGGCGACAAGATATCTTGATCCGTCGGTTACTCTCAGGCAATGTCACCACCTCACACTCGGGTCTAGATTCTCGAAGTACTCGAGGAAATGCGCTTCGCGCCCCCGGGAATTACAGCGCGCCAGGTTATCATCCCGCCCATGACTCGACGAGCCTCGGGCATCCTGCTGCACCCGACCTCCCTGCCAGGCCCCTACGGCATAGGCGACTTCGGACCAGACGCCCGCCGCTTTCTGCGCTGGCTGCAGGACGGCGGCCAGACAATCTGGCAGATGCTGCCCCTGGTTCCCCCTGGTGCCAGCCACTCGCCCTACGACGGTTCATCGGCCTACGCCGGCAACCCGATGCTGATCTCGCCTCAGGACCTCGTGGAGACAGGTTATCTGTTCGCCTCCGATCTGGAGGAGGTGCCACTCTTCGATGATGAGAGCGTCCACTTCGAGAGGGCTGCGGCCTGGAAGACGGAGCTTCTGAGGATAGCGTGGCATCGGTATCAGGAGTCCGCTTCGGCTCAGCAGAAAGGGGAGCTCGAGGACTGGGCAACCCGATCGCAGCAAGCTCCGTGGCTCGAGGACTGGGCGCTGTTCGCGTCTCTGAAGCATCACTTCAACGGCAAGCCGTGGTCGGAGTGGCCACAGGCTCTCAGGGACCGAGAGGCTGAAGCTCTGGCGACAGCCAGCCGGGACCTGCGCGAAGAGATCGGATACCACAGGTTCGCCCAGTACCTGTTCGCCTCCCAGTGGTCGCGATTGAAGGAGACAGCCAGGCAGTGTGATGTACGGCTGCTCGGCGACATGCCTTTCTACGTTGCCCTCGACAGCTCCGATGTCTGGGCTCGTCGCGAGCTGTTCAAGATCAACGACGAGGGGCAACCGATTCACGTCGCCGGCGAGCCGCCAGATTACTTCAGCGAGACCGGCCAGCGGTGGGGCAACCCGGTGTTCCGATGGGAGCGCCACGAAGCGGATGGATACCAATGGTGGACGGACCGAGTCGCTTTCAGCCTTTCACTCTACGACAGGGTTCGCATCGACCACTTTCGAGCCTTCTCCAGCTACTGGGAGATCGACGCCGAGGAGCCGACAGCGGTCCACGGTCGTTGGGCGCCGGGCCCCGGCCTGGGTCTTTTCGAGAGGCTTCGAGAGGTGCTGGGCGAGCTGCCCCTCGTGGCTGAAGATCTGGGTCAAATCACCTCCGACGTACGGGACTTGAAACGACAGCTCGGCCTACCCGGCATGAAGGTTCTGCAATTCGGCTTCGATTCTCCCGACAGCGAGCACCTGCCCCACAATCACACTCGCGACACTGTCGCCTACACCGGTACTCATGACAACGACACCACTGCGGGCTGGCTCGACAAGCTCGATCCTGAAACGCACCAGTCGGTCCTCGAGTACGTCGGCGGAGACGGCCATGAGGCGCACTGGGATCTGATCCGCAGCATTCTGACCTCCGTCGCAGACTACGCGATCATCCCCATGCAGGATGTCCTGGGCCTTGGTAGTCAGCATCGCATGAACACTCCAAGCACTGGCGAAGGCAACTGGGCGTGGCGTCTTCGGCAGGAGCAGCTGGATGGGCGAACCGCGGCGCACTTGCGTCGACTCACCCTCCTGTCAGGGCGCCTCGATGCCGCGTCCCAGGGGCCGACAGGATGAATGAGGCCCAAGTGCGGCGGGACTCCATCCCCGGCGCCATCTGGACGGGCAAGCAGACCCGGTTCAGCCTCACATCTGCCCATGCAACGGGTGTCGAGCTTTGCTTGTTCGATGCCTCGGATCCGAGACAGGAGTCTGGCCGGGTAGCTCTGGAGCGCGTCTCTCCAGAGCTGTGGACATGCTCGATGCAGGATGTCGGGCCTGGCCAGCTGTACGGTTTTCGCGTCGATGGCCCCTGGGACCCAGGAGCCGGACATCGTTTCAATGCCTCGAAGCTACTCATGGATCCTGCGGCTCGGGCCCTATCAGGAAACCTCCACTCACATCCTGCCCTCTTCGGCTCACACCGTTTCGAAAGCGACGACCTGCCGAACCCCGAGGACAGCGCACCGCATGTACCCCGCTCCGTAGTCATCGATGAGTGCTTCGACTGGCAGGACGACAGAGCGCCGTCGACTCCCTGGGGAGACAGCCTGATCTACGAATGCCACGTCAAGGGGATGACACGACTGCACCCAGGTGTGCCCGAGTCCTTACGCGGCACCTACCTCGGCATGATCCAGGAGCCGATTGTCGAGCATCTCCAGAGCCTGGGAGTTACAGCCGTCGAGCTCTTGCCGGTCCACCAGAACGCCACCGAAGAGCACCTCTCTCGCCGGGGGCTCACGAACTATTTCGGCTACAACCCCTTGGGACTCTTCGCCCCCCATGCGGGCTACGCCACCGGCGATGACGGCATCCAGGTGCGGGAGTTCAAGGAAATGGTCCGCGGGCTGCATGCCGCCGGCATCGAGGTGCTGCTGGATGTGGTCTTCAATCACACAGCCGAGGGAAACCACCTCGGCCCGACGCTGACCTTTCGCGGCGTCGACAATTCCACCTATTACCGATTGATGCCTCGAGAGCCCCGTTACTACCAGGATTTCACCGGCTGCGGGAACACCCTCGACTGCGGTCAACCGACCGTTGTCCGGCTGCTGCTCGACTGCCTCCGATACTGGGTAACGGAGATGCATGTCGACGGTTTCCGGTTCGATCTGGCGACGAGTGTCGGACGCACCGATCCGGACTTCGACTCATCCGCCCCGTTCTTCGAAGCGATCGACTCCGATCCCGTCCTCTCGAAAGTCAAGTTGATTGCCGAGCCCTGGGACCTGGGGCCCGAGGGCTACCGTCTGGGACAATTCCCAACGAGCTGGTCCGAGTGGAACGACAAGTACCGGGACAGGCTTCGGGGGTTCTGGCGCTCCGACCCGAATACCATCAGGGGATTCGCCGACTCCCTGGCTGGTAGCTCGGAGGTATTCGGGCCAGCAGGCAGGCCTTCGAGAGCCAGTGTCAACTTCGTGACCAGCCACGATGGCTACACACTGGAGGATCTGGTCAGCTACGAAGAGAAGCACAACTGGGCCAATGGCGAGGAGAATCGCGACGGCCACAATCACAATCTGAGTCGCAACTGGGGCACCGAGGGGCCCACGCAGTCGTTGTCCATCCGCGCCCAACGGCTACGGATCAAGCACTGTTTCCTGGTGTCACTCGCCCTGTCGCAGGGTGTTCCAATGCTCAGCCATGGCGATGAGCTAGGACGCAGCCAGCAAGGCAACAACAACGCCTACTGCCACGACAGTCCGACGACCTGGATCGACTGGAATCTGGACTCGGACCGCCTGCAGACCCTCGAGCTCACACGCCGAGCGTTCTCCGCGAGGCGAGATCTGGAATTGTCCCTGCCGGATGGAATTTCGGCTCGCCAGCAGCTGGTCTGGATCTCGCTCGACGGTTCCGAGATGTCTCGGGCCGATTGGGACCGCAACGGTCTCGAGCCGTTCGGACTGCTGTGGTCGGCGGCCCGAAAGAGCACCCTGGCCCTCTTCAACAACGGCGGTCACAATCATCTTTTCGAGATGCCGAGCAGCGAGTCGGTCGGTCGTTGGACCCAGGTTCTCAACACCTCGAGCCTCCGCACCGGCCCGCTTCGAGGCCACTCCATCAGGCTGGCCCCGCACTCGGTGGTTCTGCTGGTCTTCGAACCGGAGCCTGGAGCTTGAGGCGGGTGGGGGGCCTACCTGTCTCGGGTTCTTTTCAGTCGATCGAGAATGTCCGAGACCCTGTACTCGGAATCCTCTGCCAGAGCCGCCACTCCGTTGACCAACCCCCACCAGGCTTCGATGCGAGCTTCCTGGTCTGTGGCGACCGAAGTGCCGCTCACCCTCTCGTGGAGCAGAGCCTGCAGGAAGTACCAACGCAGCAGGATCTCGAGCGCTTCCTGCCGCAAATACTCCTCGGATTCCCATCGATGCACATCCAGGACCTGTCGAATCTCATCGTCGGCGAGCCAGGCCCCCAGCAGCTCGAGCGGCGTCGCCGGAGGATCGGTCGGCTGCCATGGTCGCTGCAAGGCGAAGTCCAGTGTTTGCGCCAGGCCCCGAGCTTTGACAAAAGGAACACCCAGCGCCACCAGCTGGTTCTCGATTCCCTCCGCAGGCTGCCAGTCGTCGATCAGCTCCGGGTCGGCATGTGACCGTTTCAAGACTTCGGTCGCTGCCTGAATCAGTATCCAGGCCGAGAGTCCCACCAGAATCTCTGGCGACTCCTCCAGCACCCGCGCCGCCCACAAGTCGATTCCTTCCTCCTCTTCTCCCTGCTCCTCCGGCTCGAGCAGCTCAGGGTCTTTCAGAAGAGAGAAGGTGGCGTTGAGCCAGGCCTCGCCCTCGACCTCTTCCGATTCGTGACCGTGAGTCAGGCCCAGCTGGCGAGCGATCCAATCCAGCAGCCCTCCCAATCCGAACAGAAGCTGCTGCTCATTCTGGAGGCTCTGCGGCCCTGCACCAGCTTGAGGCAGGTCCATGAGGTGACCCATCAGAGGCATTGGCAGAGCCTCCTCGAAGGCCATCCGCAGGGGCTCCAACTCCAACTCCCGGAGGGCGACTTCGAGGCTGTCGACTCCACGCCCTGCCAGGCGAGAAGCCAGCGCCTCCCACCGACCCAGCGGGTCCCAGAGGTCGGAGAAGTCTTCGAACACCCGACACTGAAAGGGGCCCAGCTTCACCTCGAGGCCCCGTGAGTCCAGGTCCTCTGATCGAACCAGGAACTCCTCACCCGAGATCCGGTCGTGGAAGCGCAGCATGAGGCGTCGATCGGAGCCTGAATTCAGGCCCTCGCTGAGCGTTGCTGTTCTGACCGGGCCAGGACCATCGCCGGAGGTGGTATCGCGAAACGGTACCGACTCGTGCAAGCGGATTTTCGTTTCCCTCTCGCTGTTGTTGAACAGCACGACGACCCGTTCCTGCTCGGTACCGTTGGCAAAGGCAAAAACATCCTCATTGCCATGTCCCGTACCGTCGACACAATCGAAAAACAGGAACCTCTCGACGCCGGCAAAGAGCTCTCGCCGATGCAGCAGAGGGGCTATCTGCCACCGGGGGCGCGCTATCATCGCCTCATCAGCGGGCTCCTCCCGGTAGGCCTGAGCGTACTCCATGCCGTACTTCTCGCCGAGTCCCTCGACCTGACCGTGGCCAAACATGG
>JAUWSP010000305.1 GCA_030610025.1 Acidobacteriota bacterium
GCGGCAGGCGGCAGCTACCGGAGCAGGCACCGTGGCCACTGCCTGCTCCTACTGCATGATCATGATGGACGATGCCGTCAAGGTCGAGGGGAAGGAGGACTCGCTCCAGATCAAGGACGTAGCCGAGTTGGTCGCCGACAGGCTGTGATCCCATCGACGCCTCTGTAACAAAACGCTCCTTCACGAGACCGAATAGTCAGGAAGGTGTCTCGAAAGGAGTGTCAACTATGCATCAGCGTGAAGTCGTCGAGGTTCTGTCGGCTCTGGCCAGCGGAGCCCATCCGATCACGGGCGAAGTGTTCGAAGAGGACAGTCCCTACAACCACCCGAAGGTCATTCGAGCCCTCTTCGGTTCCATCGAGCTGATCGAATCTCGCTCCGGGCGAGCGAAGAAGACCCTGGAGGAGATCAATCGAGAGCAGGGGAAA
Organism: Acidobacteriota bacterium; assembly: GCA_030610025.1. Classification (GTDB taxonomy): domain Bacteria; phylum Acidobacteriota; class Thermoanaerobaculia; order Multivoradales; family JAHEKO01; genus JAUVRX01. The sequence goes on from JAUWSP010000305.1 coordinate 429, forward strand.
CCTCTGCGCACCCATATGCGCTGGTCCGAGGAGGAGGATCGACGCCTGCTCGAGCTGCTCGAAGATGGAGTCCTGACGGGTGAGATCGCCTCCCAATTCGAGCGCACGAGAGGCGCGATTCACAGCCGCTTGCTGGGTAGTGGACTCCTCGAGCGCGAGGAGCTTCTCAACCGCTCCGAAGAGGAGTTGCTGCACCTCCTGCGCTCGAGACTCTCGACTCGGTCTGAAGAACCGACGGGAGCCGGGACGGGCTAGGGGCCAGGCTCTCCCGCGAAGCGCTCGCCGGCCCAGCCCATCGCGGCACCACCCAGGACGAACAGGATCAGTGCGTCGATGCCCCACCAGATCCAGATCTGGAGAGGCAGGTCGAAGACGCCGGACATGGCGAAATAGCTCATGGCGCTGAAGATGCCGAGGCAAAGGCCCCATTTCATGCCCCGGCTCCAGCCCGGCCCGCTGAACGATCCGCCGACAAGACTGTAGATACCGGCGACGACGAGACTGCTCACGAACGACGTGAGCATCCACTGGGGCATGAGCGCCGCCATGTCCGGAGGATCCTGCCTCAACTCCGGCCGCCAGAACGACTCATGGGCCTGGTAGACCGGATCGAGGATCTTCTCGTGGATGATGATGCCGGTCACAAACATCCCGAGAACGTTCGTCACCAACCAGAACACGATGGCACCGATGATGATCAGCTTCCAATTCATGGCCAGCCTCCTTCCCTCGAAAGGGGTGCTACGGGAAATGGTGAGCTGATCTTCTCATATCCGACCTGCACCACCGGGCCAAGGGTGAGTCAACAGCGGCTATTGCATCTCTCGGCATAGTCTCGTTATGCAACCTTCGGGCTGATAATCTCGTTATTCTTGGTGTCTGGGCGCAGCTCGCGCCGCAGGGTCGATTCATTCAATCTTCTCGAGAGGGATTCATGATGCAAGCGAGACGCTTCCGTGTGCTCATTGTCGCAGTCGTGCTGGTGCTGTTTGGTGTCGCAGTCGGTACGGCCCAGACCAAGCTTCTCCGTTTTCCGGACATCAGCGGCGACCAGGTCGTCTTCACCTATGCCGGCGACCTCTGGCTCGCTGCCACGTCGGGAGGTACTGCCCGGCGACTGACGGCCCATCCAGGCCTCGAGCTATTCGCCAAGTTTTCCCCCGACGGCCAGTGGATCGCCTTCACGGGTCAGTACGACGGGGACGAGCAGGTCTACGTCGTGCCGGTCACAGGTGGTGCGCCGAAACAGCTCACCTACTATCCAGCCAAGGGGCCCTTCGCTCCGAGGTGGGGCTTCGACAACCAGGTCTACGATTGGACGCGCGATGGCCGCGGGATTCTCTTCCGGGCCATGAGATATGGCTACGACCTCTCGGACACGCGCCTTTTCAAGGTGCCGGTCGAAGGGGGACTGCCGGAGCCACTGCCGATGCCCATTTCGGGGGCAGGCGATCTATCACCTGACGGTACGCGGATCGTCTATTCGCCGTTGGTGCGGGATTTTCGCACCTGGAAGCGCTACGAGGGAGGTTGGGCTCAGGAGCTCTATATCTTCGATCTCGATTCTCACGATCTCGAGCAGATCACCGACCACCCTCGTGCCGACCGGGACCCGATGTGGATCGGCAGCAAGATCTACTTCACCTCGGATCGTGATGGAAAGAACAATCTGTATGCCTACGACACGCTCACCAAGGTCACCGAGCAGGTGACCGAGGAAGAGACCTGGGACATTCGCTGGCCGAGCGACGACGGCGAGGGGCAAATCGTCTACGAGCTCGATGGCGAGCTCCAGATCTTCGAGGTCTCGGCCCGCCGATCGCGCCCCCTATCCATCGTAGTTCCGGATGACGGGTTGTATACGCGACCGACGGTCAAGAGCGTAGGAAGTCAGATCGAGAGTTTCGGGCTCAGTCCCAAAGGAGAGAGAGCCTTGTTCGTGGCCAGGGGCGATGTCTTTACGGCTCCGATAGAGAAGGGTTCTGCTCGGAATCTGACCGCGAGCTCGAGTGCTCATGACAAGTGGGCCAGCTGGTCACCCGACGGTCGCAAGATCGCCTTCATTTCGGATGGGACGGGTGAGGAGGAGATCTACATTGTCGACCAGGACGGATCGGGCGAGCCCGAGCAGCTGACCGACAACGGCGATGCGATGCGCTATGCGCCGGTCTGGGCTCCGGACGGTGAGCGAATTGCGTTCACCGACAAGAACGGCAAGCTCTGGGTGGTCAACGTGGGCACCAAGGCGATGACGCTGGTGGCCGACGACGAACAGGGAGCCATCGACGCCTATGCATGGTCGCCCAACGGCGGTCATCTGGCGTTCATTCTCAGTGAGATTACCGGCTACGGCTCGATTCATATCTGGAGTGTGGGCGACGAGACGACCCACAAGATCACCAGCGAGCTCTTCAACGAGTTCGATCTGGCCTGGGACCCGGAAGGCAAATACCTCTACTACCTGTCGGATCGGGAATACACTCCGCAGATCTCCTCCATCGAGTGGAACTTCGCCACTGATCGCGAGACTTTCATCTACGCTCTGGCGCTACGAGACGATGTCGAGCACCCGCTGCCGCCAGAAAGCGACGAGGTGACGCTCGATGAAGAGGACAAGGGAGCAGAGGCCGACGAGGAGGAAGAGGCGGATGAGGACGAGGGCGGCAAGGCTCACATCGGGATCGACTTCGAGGGCCTGGGCGACCGGGTCGCCCGCATTCCGGTGGAATCGGACAACTACGGTAGCTTGAATGCCGCCAAGGGCTTCATCCTGTTCTCTCGGGGTGGGCCCTTCTACTACGGTCGAAGCTCGGACATCAAAACCGAGCTAAAGATCTTCTCTTTCGAGGATCGAGAGGCCAAGACCCTGGCCGAAGACATCCGTGGCTATGCCCTGTCGTCCGACGGCTCGCAGGCCCTCGTGCGCCACTCATCGGGTTTTAAGCTCTATGAAGTCTCGGCCAACGGTAAGGACTCGGCCAAGGAGGTCTCTACCGCCGATCTGAAGAGCCGAGTCGTTCCGCAGGAGGAGTGGGCACAGATCTTCGACGAGGCCTGGCGGCGATATCGTGACTTCTTCTATGTCGAGAACATGCACGGCTACGACTGGTCGGCGCTGCGCGAGCAGTATCGCCCGTGGTTGGAGCACGTGGGGCACCGCTCCGATCTCAACTACCTGATCGGCGAGATGATTGCCGAGCTCAGTGTCGGTCATGCTTATGTCGAGGGAGGGGACTACGACCTGCCGAAGCGACACGAGGTAGCGCTGCCTGGCGCTGAATTCGAGCTCGATTCCGGGACCGGTCACTATCGCATCGCCAAGATCCTTCCCGGTCACAACGAAGAAGACAAGTACCGTTCGCCGCTCACCGAGATCGGCGTCGACGTTCAGGTGGGTGACTACGTGCTGGCTATCGACGGCGAGGAGCTCGCTGGGGGCATGAACCCCTATCAGCTGTTTCGAGACAAGGCGGACCGGCCGGTGGAGCTGACAGTCAATGCTTCGCCGACGATGACCGGGGCACGACAAGTCACCGTCAACCCCATCAGTGCGGAGACCAGTCTGCGCTATCTGGCCTGGGTCGAGGGGAACTACGAGCGGGTCCGGGAGATGACCGACGGCAGGGTCGGCTACATGCACATCCCGGATATGGGGGATACAGGGCTCCGCGAGTTCGTCAAGTGGTACTTCCCGCAGCTGCGCAAAGAAGGTCTCATCGTGGACGTGCGCGGCAACGGTGGCGGCAACGTCTCGCAGATGCTGATCGAGCGACTCGGTCGCAGGCCGCTGGGGACCGGATTCGGTCGCAACAGCGAGGTGCCCTCCACCTACCCCGCCACGGCCTTTTACGGGCACATGGCCTGTCTTCTGGACGAGGATTCCGCCTCTGACGGCGACATCTTTCCCTTCTACTTCCGCGAGGCGGGTCTCGGACCCCTGATTGGAAAGCGGACCTGGGGAGGTGTCGTGGGTATCGCCGGGAGGGGTCCGCTGATCGACGGAGGCACGATCTATGTGCCCGA
>JAUWSP010000172.1 GCA_030610025.1 Acidobacteriota bacterium
ACAAGAGATCCCGCGCGATGATGAGACAAGGCGGCGGCCAGCCCTTTGCAGTCTGAGTAGCCGACGCCGTCCGCCTGCGGGCCACCCGGACGGGCCTCCAATCGATAGGGGTCGTTCGCCCAAGTCCCAAGCCCTCATATACTCCTCCCATGCCTTCCGTGAGCGATCGACTTCGCGTGCTGATCGAGGAGCAGGGCGCGATCACTTTTGCTCGATTCATGGAGGAGGCGCTCTATGGAGAGGGCGGCTATTACTGCAGAGAGGAGCTGGCCATAGGGGTCGAGGGAGACTTCATCACCGGCTCCTCCTATTCCTCCCTTTTCGGGCGAGCCACGGCCCGCTTGTTGAGCAGGCTGGATGGGGTCCTCGGTCGCCCGGCTGACTTTCTCGAAGTCGGTTACGGAGACGGCTCTCATCTGCGAGGCCTGGCCGCGGCTCTGGGACCTGCGAACGAGCGCAGATTATTGGGCTGCGATCGGGTCCAGCGACCGCTGCCGCCACCGATTGAGACGCTCTCCAGTCTGGAAGAAGTGGAGGTCGGTCAGCTGGAAGGGGTCGTCTTTTCCTACGAGCTCTTCGATGCGCTGCCGATTCATCGACTCATCGGTCGCCAGGGAGAAGCAGTGGGGGAGCTCTTGGTGGGTCTGGAACCTGACGGCTCTTTTCGATGGAGCGAGGCCGAGCTTTCGGACCCCGACCTCGCAGATCTAATGGGAGATGCTGGTGAATCGCTCGAGCCGGGACAGATCGCCGATCTTTCACCTCGGTGGAGACCGCTGTACGCGCAGATGGCGCAAAGGTTGGGGCGTGGACTGCTGGTGACCTGCGACTACGGATTTCGACGTCGGCAACTCCTGGATCGACGGGTCCGCTCCCATGGCACCCTGGCCTGCTATCGACAGCAACAGGTGCACCGAAATCCGTTGGTCGATGTAGGTGAGCAGGATCTGACCGCCCATGTGGACTTCACCGCGTTGATGGAAGAGGGTGAAAAGCAGGGGCTCGAGACGGTGGCGTTGAGTCGTCAGGCTGCGTGGTTGACGAGTTGCGGGATCTTCGAAGGCCTCGCCGAGGCCGACCAGGCCGAACGGTTGGAGGCCATGACGTTGCTCGACCCTGGAGGAATGGGTGAGGAGATCCTGGTCCTGGTGCAGGCTCGTGGGCTGGACGTGGCCGAGATTCTGGACACCCGATACCTGCTTTGATGGGTGGTAGCTCTGTGGTCGTCACCGTTCAGCAGGCGGAGAAAGCAACGCTGAAAAGGGCTCCTTGACACCCCTTGGACCTCCGATACAATTACCGCTGTATTTGCTTTCCAGAAGAGATCATGCGTTTCGAATCGAACACCTTCGAGCTCGCCCCGATGGGGATCGAAGGCCCCAGAACCTGGGGTGAGGAATAGCCGAATCGCCAATCGGCAACCACCATCAGATATCGGGTCCGAGACGAGCGTTCTGTGGAAAGCTACCTCCCCATCTTCATCTTCTTGCTGGTCGTCATGGCCTTTCTGGTCGTCGTGTTGGTCACCGCTCGGCTGTTGCGCCACGGCGGTGGCCGAACCCTGCGTGAGCCCTACGAATGCGGTAACGAGCCGATCAGCCTGGCCCACGATCACCGATTCTCCCTCCGCTACTACCTGATTGCGGTCCTCTTCGTCATCTTCGATGTGGAGACGATCTTCCTGTTTCCATGGGCCGTGATGTTTGACAAGCTGGCGCTGTTCGGCTTCATCGAGATGATGATCTTCTTGACCATTCTCATGGTCGGTTATGTCTACGTCTGGCGACGGGGGGCTTTGAATTGGGTTTGATGGACGACGTCGAGGCCAACGTCCTCACCACGACCTACGACAAGGTCTTCAACTGGGCCCGCCGGTCGGCGATCTGGCCGATGCAGTTCGGTCTGGCCTGCTGCGCCATCGAGATGATGGCGACGCTCGATCCGAGGCACGACATGAGCCGATTCGGCGCCGAGGTCTTTCGGGGCACCCCCCGGCAGTGCGATCTGATGATCGTCGCCGGTACGGTGACCGAGAAGATGGCGCCCATCGTGCGGCGTCTCTGGGACCTGATGCCGGAACCCAAATGGGCCCTTGCGATGGGTGCCTGTGCCACCTGCGGAGGCCCCTATCGCACCTATGCCGTGACCCAGGGTGTGGACAGGGTGATACCGGTCGATGTGTACGTTCCCGGCTGCCCACCGAGGCCCGAGGCACTGCTCTGGGGACTCATGCACCTGCAGCGCAAGATCGACCGGATGACGGTGGCGAAGCCGAAGACGGACCCGGCGCCCAAGATCGGTGGCAAGGCGGAATGAGCGAACGCCAGGACGACAAGCCGCAAGAGGGTCGCCCACCCGGGAACCAGTCGACGCGGGATGCTTCGGATGAGACCAGGGCGGCGGAAGCGCCGGCCATGGCGGACTCCGATGCGGAGGCGGCTGCCAAGGCAGCAGCAGAGGCGAAGGCCAAGGCGGCTGCCGCCAAGGCCAAGGCTCACGCCGAGGCGGAGGCTCGAAAGGAGCCCTGGGAGCGCGATCCGGCAGCCCCAACATGGGAGGAGGCCGAGGGCGACGGCCTCGCAGATGCCCTGAAGAGCAGCTTCGGAGAGGGTGTCCTGGCTGCACGCACTTTCGCCGGCGAGCTCGTGCTGGAGATCGACAGACAATCCATTCAGGAGGTGGGGCGAAGCCTCAAGGAGGAACACGGCTTCACCCTGTTGGTGGATATCTGCGGCGTTCACTACCCTGACCGCGAAGAGGCTCCCCTCGAGGTTGTGTATCACCTGTACAACGTCGATCAGAAGCGCCGGATCCGGCTCAAGACCGGTACCCAGGAGGGAATCGACGTGCCGTCTGTTGTCGGCGTCTGGAAGGGAGCGAACTGGCCGGAGAGAGAGATCTATGACATGTACGGTGTGCGGTTTGCCGAGCACCCGGACATGACCCGAATCCTGATGTGGGAGGGCTTCAACGGCCACCCCTTGAGGAAGGACTTCCCCGTGGAGGGAATCGATACGGGGGCCGCCATCTATCCCGAGCTCTACAGTGACGAGGCGGGTCCGGTGGCTGGCACCGGCACCGGATGGAAACCGCCCGAGCCGCCGGAAGACAAGCCGGAGGAGCCGGCGCCCGACGAGGCCTAGGTTCCTGGCCGAGGCACGAGAGAAGACATGGTAGACGTCGACAGCTCTGATCTCTCCCGCGACACCCTGTTCGGTGTCGAGGAGATGGAGATCAACTTCGGTCCCCAGCACCCGGCCACCCACGGCGTGCTACGTCTGAAGCTCAAAGTGGACGGCGAGCGGATCGTCGACTGCTACCCGGTGATCGGCTATCTGCACCGGGGCACCGAGAAGCTCTTCGAGCTCCATCCCTTCTTCCAGAACGTACCCCACACCGATCGCCTGGACTACGTGGCCGCGGCCACGAACAACCTGGCCTACGTCGGCGCGGTGGAAAAGCTGCTGGGTATCGTGGTGCCGCCTCGGGCCAGCTACATCCGCACGCTCCTATCGGAGCTACAGCGCATTTCCAGTCATCTTCTCTGGCTGGCGACGCACGCCATCGACATTGGTGCCATGACGCCCTTCTTCTACACCTTTCGGGAGAGGGAGATCATCCTCGATCTCTTCGAGGAGTACTGTGGCGCTCGGTTGACCCTCAATTGCATGCGGCCAGGAGGGCAGCCGTATGACCTGCCTGTCGGTTGGGTCGAGCGCTGCGCCGAGTTCGTCGGCGGCTTTCCCGAGAAGATCGACGAGTACGAAGGGCTGCTGACCGAGAACCGGATCTGGAAGAAGAGGACCGTCGGCATCGGCATCCTGTCGCCCGAGATGGCGCTGGACTATGCCGTCACCGGTCCGATGCTGCGTGGCAGCGGCATTGGGCTGGATGTTCGCAAGGCGATGCCCTACGAGATGTACGATCAGATGGACTTCGACGTGCCGGTGTTCTACAACTGCGATACCTACGATCGCTACCTGGTTCGTATGGAGGAGATGCGCCAGTCGACTCGCATCGTCCAGCAGTGTCTCGAGAAGCTTCCAGAGGGGCCGCTCATGGCCAAGCGCCCGCGCGTGCTGAAGGCGCCCAAGGAGGGCGATGTTTATCACGCCGTGGAGGCTCCGAAGGGAGAAATCGGCTTCTATATTGTCGGCAACGGTACGCCGAATCCTCATCGCTGCCGGGTACGGCCACCTTCGTTCTACAACATCCAGGTGCTGCCTGAGATGGTCGTCGGTGGTCTCATCGCCGACCTGATTGCGGTCATCGGTACCACCGACGTCGTTCTCGGCGAGGTGGACCGATGAGGACGGGGCGGAGAGTCTGATGGTCGAGTTTTTTGGCGAGACCCTGTACGTCTACGCGGTAGTGCCGTTTATCAAGATCATCGCGGCGATCGTCGTCGTGCTGACGATCATTGCCTACACGACCTTTGCCGAGCGCAAGATCCTGGGTTTCCTCCAGGTTCGCATGGGGCCGAATCGGGTGGGACCCTGGGGCCTGTTGCAGCCGATCGCGGACGTCGCCAAGCTCCTCGGCAAGGAGGACGTGATCCCGAATCGCGCCGTCAAGTGGGCCTATGTTCTGGCTCCCTGCCTGGTCGTCGGGCCCGCCCTGCTCATCCTGTCGGTGATTCCCTTCGGGCCGCCGTCTAGCAAGGGTGTAGCTTCCAGTTGGTTCATCACCGATGTCAACGTCGGACTGCTGCTGGTGGTGGCCATAGCCTCCATCGGAGTGTACGGGCTGCTGCTCGGGGGATGGGCCTCCAATAATAAGTTCTCCATGATGGGCGGGCTGCGAGCGGCCGCCCAGATGATCTCGTACGAGGTTCCGCAGGGCTTCTCGCTGGTGGTGCCACTGCTGATGGCCGGCACGCTTTCGTTGGTCGGAATCGTCGAAGCTCAACTGACCCAGGGTCGATGGTTCATCTTCGGATTCTTCCCGTTCGGCCTACTGGCCTTCTTCATCTACTTCGTGGCCGGGGTCGCCGAGTCCAACCGCAACCCCTTCGATCTGCCCGAGGCCGAATCCGAGCTGGTCGCCGGATTCCACACGGAGTACAGCGGTATGCGTTTCGCCCTGTTTTTCCTGGGTGAGTACGCCAACATGATCGTGATCTCGGCAGTTGCGGTGACCCTGTTTCTGGGCGGCTGGTTGCGGCCTTTCCCGAGCGTCGAGTGGCTGTCGTTTCTGGATCTGGCGTTCCTGCCCGCGGGCCTGGCCGGACTCCTGTGGTTCCTGATCAAGCTTCTGGCCTTCCTGTTCGTCTACATCTGGTTTCGCGGCACCTTCCCGCGTTACCGCTTCGATCAACTGATGGATCTCGGGTGGAAGTGGTTGATTCCCGCTTCGGTACTCGCTGTGGTGGCCACCTCACTCTGGAAGGTTGTTCTCCTCTAGGCCTGCGTATGAGCTGGATCAAGCGCTTCCTGGACAAGATTCTGCTGCTCGACCTGTTCGCCGGTCTGGGCATCACCTTCCGGCACCTGCTGAAGAAGAAGGTGACGGTACAGTACCCGGAAGAGCGCATGGAGCCGGCGCACCGCTTCCGGGGCATGTTTCGGCTCGACGAAGAGCGCTGCATCAAATGCACGCTCTGCGCCAGGGATTGCCCTATCGACATCATCTACATCGATTGGCACCAGGAAGTGAACCCGGAGACGGAGAAGAAGGAAAAGCTGCTGGATCGATTCGATATCGACATCCAGCGGTGCATGTTCTGTGGCCTGTGCGAAGAGGCCTGTCCCACCAACCCGAAGTCGATCTGGTTGACCAGCAAGACCTACGAGTTGGCGAGCTACGAGCGGTGGCAGAACCTATACGTGGACAAGGCAGAGTTGGAGGGCTGGAGAGTCCGCCCGGCCTATACCGATGAAGAGATCGTCTGACCGAGAGATGAGCGTCTGATATGGAATTCCTGCTGGTCAACGGCCCTGGGCTGCTGTTCTACCTCTTTGCCGCACTGGCTGTGCTGGCGGCGATCCTGGTAGTCAGCTCGCGCAATCCCATGTACTCGGCTTTCGCGCTGCTGGTCTCGTTTCTGGCGATAGCCGCGCTGTTCTTCTTGCTCCATGCCGAGTTTCTGGCCGTTGTGCAGGTCTTCGTTTACGGCGGCGGCATCATGGTGCTGTTCCTGTTCGTCATCATGTTGGTCAACCTGCATCGAGTTCAGGAAGCCAAGATCTATGGGATGCAATGGCCGGCGGCGCTGCTACTGGCAGTAATGCTGATCGGACTGGTGAGTTGGGTGGTGGCCAGGGTTCAGTTCCCGCCGGCCAACCTCGCGCCTGCCGC
>JAUWSP010000133.1 GCA_030610025.1 Acidobacteriota bacterium
CCGCTACCTCGACGCTGCCACGGTCGAGAAGATGTCTCGGGATCCCTGGATCTACCACTTCGGCGGGCGCCTCAAACCGTGGGACTATCGGGCTCGGCACCGCAGCGACGAGCTGTTCCACGAGTATCTGGACCGAACCGACTGGAGTGGCTGGCGGCCACCGGCTAGCCTGAAAGGGGCTCTGTTTCGTCTCTACGACTCGCCCCTGCGCGATTGGCTCCATCCACTAGAGGTCCGAGCGGGTGCTGCCGCACGAGCGCTGGCGAGGTCTTTCCGGCGAGGGTGAGGCTCACCGCTGTGATCCCAGCTATCTCAGCCCTGGTCGGCTATTGAAGGTCTGGAATCACCAGCGCTCCAGAATTGTTAGGATCAGCGAGATGCAGTTGTTTTTCCTGAGCGCCCTGGTCATTGGAATCGCCATGTTGGGCATGTCGATCGGTGTGCTGGTGAGCAACCGTTGCCTGCATGGCTCTTGTGGCGGTCCTGACGTGATCGGATCCAACGGGGAATCGCTGAGTTGCTCCACCTGCCCCAACCGCTCCCACCCGGCGGAAGAAGAGCCGCCCGGTCAGACGGCCGTCTGACCGAGTCCCACGAGATCTTTCCGAGTGATTCTTAATCTTGACCTAGAATGGATAGATACCCCCTCCCCGGGTGGGGTGGGCTGAGTCTCTTCAACGGATGGGAGAACAACCGATGACGAAACTGAAGATCGAAGGAATGTCCTGCGAGCACTGTGTTCGGGCGGTCTCCGGGGCCTTGGAGAAGATCCCTGGGGTCGAGACCGTCGTGGAGGTGAATCTCGATCGGGGTGAGGCCATCGTCGAGGGAAGTGCCGAGACCTCTTTGTTGATCGCAGCCATCAAAGAAGAGGGCTACAAAGCGGAGATCGTCGAATGAACCACGTCGAGTGTCATGGGCTGCATCTCGATCCCAAGACCCGCGAAGACACCCGCCGGAGGCTGCTCTCCATCAAGGGTCACGTCGACGGTATTCTCCGCATGCTCGATGACGAAACGGTCTACTGCGTCGATGCCCTGAAACAGATCAAGGCGGTCAACGGCGCTCTCGACAAGGTCGGTGTTCTCGTGCTTCGGAGCCACCTGCGCGATCACGTGGTCTCGGCTCAGGAGCGGGGCGATGTAGACGAGATCGTCGACGAGCTCATGGAAGTGCTGAAGTACCGGTAACGGTAACGGTAAGAATCGTAATGGCAAAAGACAAGACCACGGCCGAGTCGATCCAGATAGGAGTCAGGGGCATGACCTGCGCCGCCTGTGTGGCGCGGGTGGAGCGCACACTCGAGAAGCAGCCCGGGATCGAATCGGCAACCGTCAACCTGGCTACCGAGACCGCAACGATCGACTACCTACCCGAGCAAGTGGGACCGCAGCAGATCCAGGAAGCCATCACCAAGGCTGGCTACGAACCGGTCGAGATCCCCGACACCGTCGACGAGGAGCGCTCGGCTCGCGAGCTCGAGCATCGCGGTCAGCTGTTCGACCTCCGGTTGGCAGCAGCCCTGACGCTGCCGTTGATCGTCGTCTCCATGGGGCCCATGTTGGTGCCCGGGATGAAGGACTGGATGCTCTCCCTGTTGCCGGCCAACGCCTGGCGATGGGTCGAGCTCCTGTTGGCGACACCGGTCCAGTTCGTGGCCGGACGACGTTTCTACACTCAGGGTTGGGCCGAGATCCGGCACGGCAGCCCCGGCATGAGCACGTTGGTCATGATGGGCAGCTCGGCCGCCTACTTCTACTCCGTGCTGGCAGTCCTCGTACCCCAGATCTTCCCGGCCGGCACCGCCAACCTCTACTTCGAAGCGGCAGCGGTCATCATCACGCTCATCCTTTTCGGAAGATACCTGGAGGCCCTGGCCAAGGGTCGAACCTCGGAAGCGATCCGCAAGCTGATGCGGTTGCAGGTCAAAACAGCACGGGTGCTTCGCGATGGGCAACCGCTCGAGGTCCCAATCGAAGAGGTCGTGCAAGGGGATCTCGTCCAGGTCCGGCCCGGAGAGAAGATCCCCGTCGACGGGTTGGTCACCGAGGGCACCAGCTTCGTCGACGAGAGCATGATCTCCGGCGAACCGGTGCCGGTGGAAAAGGGACCGGAAGCGGAAGTTGTCGGTGGCACGCTCAACGGTACCGGCGCCTTCGTTTTTCGAGCCTCCCGGGTCGGCGCCGACACCGTGCTGGCTCAGATCATCCGCCTGGTTCAAGAGGCCCAGGCCGGGAAGCCACCGATACAGCGTCTCGCCGACCGCATCGCCGGGGTATTCGTGCCGGTGGTCATCGGTATCGCGACGCTCACCTTCATCCTCTGGCTTGTCCTCGGCCCGAGCCCGAGCCTGAACTACGCCTTCGTGGCGGCGGTCAGCGTTCTGGTCATCGCCTGCCCCTGCGCCATGGGCCTGGCCACTCCGACGGCGATCATGGTGGGCACCGGCAGAGGGGCCGAGATGGGAGTTCTCTTCCGACGGGGAGCGGCCCTGGAGACCCTGGCCAAAGTGGACGTCGTCGCTCTGGACAAGACGGGTACCCTGACCAAGGGCCGCCCAGAGCTCACCGATCTGACCACCTTCGGCCACCATGAGGAGCAGATTCTGGCCTGGGTGGCGGCAGCTGAAGAGCAGAGCGAGCACCCCATCGCCCAGGCGGTTGTCGAGGCCGCCCGTCAGCGGGGGCTCCAGTGGACACGCCCCGACTCCTTTCAGGCCGAACCGGGCTACGGCCTCCAGGCAGAGATCGATGGGCGCAACATCCAGGTCGGCGCCGATCGCTACATGAGCAAGCTGGGTATCGATCTGACCGCGGCCGGTGATCTCGGCAGAGAGCTCGCCGATCAGGCCAAGACCCCTTTATTCGCCGCCGTGGACGGTGAGCTTGCCGCCGTTCTCGCAGTCGCTGACTCTCTCAAGGAAGGCAGCGTGGAAGCCGTGCAGGCCCTTCAGGACTCCGGCATTCAGGTCGCCATGGTCACCGGCGACAACACTCGCACTGCCGAAGCCGTCGCTCGACAGGCCGGAATCGACCGAGTGCTGGCGGAAGTACTGCCGGGACAGAAGGCCGAGGAGGTGAAACGACTACAGGCCGAAGGGGCTCGCGTCGCCTTCGTCGGTGACGGCATCAACGACGCCCCCGCCTTGGCCCAGGCCGACGTCGGAATCGCCATCGGTACCGGCACCGACATCGCCATCGAGGCCGGCGATGTCATCCTCATGTCGGGGGATCTACACGGCGTCGTCAATGCCGGAGCCTTGGCCAGGCGCACCTTCCGCACCATCTTCGGCAACTTCTTCTGGGCCTATGGCTACAACGTGGCGCTGATTCCCCTGGCGGCTGGGGTCCTCTATCCCTGGATGGGAATCCTGCTGAGCCCCATGCTGGCCGCGGCGGCCATGAGCGTGTCCAGCATCTTCGTCGTCACCAACAGCCTGCGGCTGAGGCATTTCGACCCTCCCCTACAAACCCTAACGGCCTCTAGCCTCATCGAGTAGCCGGCTCAGGGGACCTGCTCCTCCCTATTGTGCTGAAGCGGCAACCTCTTGGATCAGCTCGCAGTGCTCTGGTGCCTGTTCGATCCAATTCGCCGGCATGCGCAGGCGAATCTCCTGTTCTTCGGTCACTGGCAGGCCGATCGGGTTCACGACACGAAGCAGGACGGTGTAGTCGTGATCGAGAGTCGCTTCCGGTACGGGAGGTACCTCGATCTCGTAGAAGTAGTTCGGCAGGTCCAATTCACCGGCCCAGGAAGCCTCACCTCCTAGCGTTTCCATGAAGTTCCTTCCGACACCGTATTCACTGGTCAAGCTCTGCTTGGTTCGAGAATCGAAGAGCTCACGGGCCAGTTCGATCTCTGGCAACTCTTCGATCGGATTCGGCTCACCGAGGGGGAGGAGAACCGTCATCATGGGCACGTCCTTCTTCAACTTCCTGGATCTGCGTCCCTGCAACCTCACTCTCAGATCGTCGGCAAACAAGTAGTCGCTGAAGAGGCGGATCTTCCAACAAGGAGCGTCGGCCACTGGCCAATCCGACTCGGATCTGGATACGTTGAGCAGGGCCTGCCCATTCCGCAGCCGCGGAGGGGAATCCCGGATGGTCTCGGTGTTCGGAACGATCTCGGCCGAGTCGAGGTGAAATCCGTGCAGGACATCATTGGTGCCACCAACGGACTTCGTCATGTCGCCGAGGAGAAACTTGAAATCGTAGCCCACGCCACCGTCCTCGACTCCACCAGCGGCTCGGACGGCCAAAGCCTGCATCAAGTAGACGTCGAGCTGCGAAGCGTAGCCATCGATGACGCATTGCAGGCAGTCCTTTTCCTCACCGAATATGTCCTGCAGCCGCTGGAACTTCTTGACCGCTTTCTTGGCCATCCTGAAGAGTTTCTGGCTCCTCGTATGCTCAGGGCTGAAGAATCGGTTGTCGCCGGACGGCTTCTCGTACCCGCGCAGCCGGTCGTAGTAGATACCGACGTGCTTTACCTTGCCCTCGGGCCCGGGGTAGGGTCCGGCTCCCGGTTTCCACCAATGACGATCGGTCGGGGTGGCCCAGGCCTCCTCATGCTCCGGCCCCAGCAAGAGACCTGCCAGTGCTTTCCAAAGATCGTCCTCAGGAACTTCTTGGAACCTTGCGAGCTCTCGGGGTCCGAAGCTCACCAGGAGATCCAGTGAAAAACGGGTCTTGCCTTTCACTTCTCGCTGCCCCAGTTCCACCAATGCCGGATGGGGCTCACTCAGGCCCAGAATCGCCCTGACCACGCCTACCAGCGTCTGGATCTCTGCCTGGGTCGCAAACCCCAAGGAGACATTCGAATTGATGGTCGCGGTCAGCCTTTCGTCATCAGGAGACACTCCGCCATCCGGGGGCACCAACCAATCGACGTCGGATTGCACTCTGATCACCGATCGCATCTTCACCTTTCGCTTGCGGGTGATCTTGTTGATGTACTCCTTGACTCGCCCACGGGTGATCTCCCTGAACTCGGCATGGTTGGTCGCGATGCGCCGTGTGTTGCCCAGTTGCTGCTTGCGGTAGAAGAACCAATGGAAGAAGTTGGCTCTTATGCGACCGTTATGGGTCTTTCCACGCTCGAGCTCCGAGTAAAGGACTTCGACGCCATCTTCGGCCTCCAGCTCTCGAACCTCCGGCGTCACCCGCACCTTGCCGCTCTGCTTGAGCAGCTGCTTGAACATCTCCATCCCCGTCTCGGTCTTGAGGTCGATGCGATAGGTGACGTCGGAAACCTTCTCCCGGTACCGATCGACGACCGACTCGAAGAACGTGTAACCGATCCTGATGATCCAGAGCCGGACCTCGGGTCGGTACTTGAATGGGGTCACTTCATTGCCGTTGCCACGCCAGTCCCGAACACGAACCAGCAGCTCGTCGTCGGGCTCCTTGAGGACCGTAGTCTCTCTCAGCAGCCTGAGATACCGCTGATACCCCAACCGGACTCCTGATTTGTTGACTCCCGCGGCGAGTGGCGAAAGGCCGGTGAAAGTCAGAAAGGTGAGGGAATCTCCCACCGCCATGGCAGGGTCGTCGCCGGTGAAGACACTCAGCTTGACCGGAATTCCGGTCCTCGGGAAGAGCATCATCGGGCGGGAGTACTCGTCCCAGTAGACCGCGGCATGCTCTGTACTGGCAAAGCGATTACCGACTGCTGCTGCCGCACCATCCACCACAGCCGCCATCGACCCGACCGTGACGTAGACGATGTTGTTCTCTTTGAGATTAACGTCCTCTTCGACGAAAAACTCCTTGAACTCTGCCCAGCTCGAACCGAGGCTTTCGGTGGCGTCCGTCTCGGGGAGATGGATGGTGGGCTGGCGCTTTCGAGCCATGGTCACCGAGAAGCCCCCCTCTGTCCGCACACCCACGGAGGCCCATTGGTCCGCGTTCTCGAGGTAGTTCCAGTCAGCGCGCAGCCGGAGCCGCGAGGTGTTGACATTGCTCAAGTAGGAGATGTCTTCGGCGGTGATCATCGAGCCGGCCGGTATTTCTTCCTGCGACCTCGCTACCCGCCGGCGGAAGTACCAATCCAGGTTCATCCTCACGGCACCAAGATCGCCGCCGATTCCGACTCCAAGATCGCCCATGTCCCGATACAGGGAGTCGCCCCGTTCGTATTCGAAGAACCAGTTGCTCATCCGGCTTCTCAGGCCGACGTCGGCCGAGCCCGTGAAGTCACCGATGACCAGCCATCCTTCGACGGGCTCCGGGGCCACGAGCCTCAATTGGGCTCGAGCGGAGACCGAACTAAGCAGACCGAAGGCCAGGAAGGCCGAGAGGATCCTCCGCGAGACCTTCGAATCGCACAGCGATCTACCTGACGCCACCACTCCCATAAGAGGCCCAATCGTAGCACCGACCTCGATCGGCAAAGACCGGTCGAAAGGCGAAGAATGATCCTCCCGCGACGCGACGCATCATGAGTGCGAGGTCCGCTTCTGAGGGGATGTTCAAGAAGAGGCGCGAGCAGGTCTACTCGAAATGAGCCTCTTGAATCTCGTTTACATAGGGGAGGCGGCTCAGTCGATCCAGAACTTCCCTGAAACCGGGTTGGTGAGTGTGAGCAATTGCCAGATACTCGGCCTCGCCACAGCCGATTCTGCCCGGTGAGCTTCGCTGAATCGCAACCGTCGAGTCGATCGCTTCGACCTCCTTGACACGAGCCTCGGAAGCCGGGATGCAGAATTCGTAGCTCAACGCACGGAGTCCGTCTGGAGGGCCCATCAAGCCCTCGTCATCCAACTGGCTCACATCGAACCGAATCACGCGTGAGATCGAATCCACCGACGCCCCCTCGAGTGAAGCATCGTCAATGCTCTCCGCTGAGCCTTCTCCGCCGTCAACCCGCACCACCGAAGCGTCCCAATCGACACCGCTACTCAGGGTGACCCATGCTAGAACTATCAGGCCAACGAGAAGGAGAAAGCTGAGACCGACCATGCCTCTGCACAGACCCACGACGGCTGGATCGCTCGAAGCGGATGAACAATCATCGACTCTTCGGTAATCGTGCTCACCGGATGTTTCGGACATCGGCCTCGATTTCTTCCGTCTGTCCATGATCCTGCCCAATAGACTCAACATGATCGGAACTCCCAACTCCTTTGCGTCGAAGGCTCGGTCGAGGGCATGTGTGCACCCCTTCTGGAGACACACCGCGTGACCTCACAAGAGACCGAGCTATTACTGATTCCATTTTCGCGAAGATCGCTGATGATGAGGATGACTACAGACGCCAAGATCATGACCC
>JAUWSP010000027.1 GCA_030610025.1 Acidobacteriota bacterium
CGACTTCGTCACCATGGGCTACTCCTATACCCCGAACTGGGCCGCGGCGCGCAACGGCAACGACAAATACGACTTCTTCGTGCGCCGATCCTTCGACGGTGGTCAGACCTGGACCACCGACCCTGCCGGTTCAGGTGTCGAGCATTGCCAGACCTTCACCGATCCCGTTACGAAGATCAAGGAAGAGATCTGCAATTTCTACCCCGCGGGCGACTTTGACCAGGCTCGCAACCTGTCGCAGCTGCCGAACGCCAAGTCGAGCGTCATCGAGCCGCGCATCGTGTGTCCGCCTGGAACCATCAAGGTCGATGGGGTATGGACCGGGCTCGTGGAGGACAAACAGGACAAGCAAGTCTGCTACTTCGCCTACGGCACCTCGACCAACCCCAAGAAGGACCTGGTCACCGGCCTACAGGACGACGCCGTGCCCATGGACCTCCACTACAGTTTCACCCAGGACAAGGGGGAGAGCTTCGTCGAGGTCGCGTGGGATGTGAACCCGGAAAGTGATGGGAATACTCCGGGTGAAGTCGTGTACCGGTGGGATTTTCTGGCCAAGGGCGGTCCCGAACAGGGTGAAGTGCAGTTGCGCATGACTCCCGACGGCTCGAAGTTCTACAGCTGCTGGTTGCAGGAGAGCGAGGAGGGAAGCGATATCTGGTTCCGTCGCATCATGTCTCCCGAGTTCCTCGTCAATGTAGGTACGTCACCGTAGCGACGGGATCTCTCGAGGGCCGAGAGTTGACGACTGCTTTCGCCCCGTCACGGCAGGGTCGACCACGACCCTGCCGTTTTTTTCCGCCAAGGGCTCAGGAGTCTGTCGAAGAGGGCTCAGGAGTCTCCACGCGAAGGCGCTCCAGCTTGCGATACAGGGTCCGCTCGGAGATTCCGAGCCGCTCCGCCAGCATCGCCCGCTCGGCCGGAAAGCGGGCCACCGCCCAGTGGAGATAGCGCGCCTCGACCGCCTCCAGTGGTAGGAGCTCACCGCCTGTGAAGGGATGCGGTGTCGCGGTGGGGCCGTCCGTGCACTCGGGCGGCAGATGCTCGGAGAGGATGGTGTCTCCCTCGGCCAGCAGACAGGCCCGCTCCAGAATGTTGTGAAGCTCGCGGACGTTGCCGGGGAAGTCGTAGCTTTGCAGGCTGGCCAGGGCCCCCGGGTGGAGTCCCGAGATCTGCTCATAGCCCAGTCTGTCCAGCAGCGTCCTGGCGAGCAGCTCTATGTCCTCGGGACGATCGCGCAGTGGCGGCAACGGCACCGGGAAGGCGCTGATCCGGAAGTAGAGATCGCGGCGAAAGGTGCCCTCTTCGACCATCTGTTTCAGATCGCGGTGAGTGGCGCACACGAGGCGAAAGTCGGACTCCAACTGCTCGACGTTGCCCACCCGCCGGAAGATGCGCGTCTCCAGCAATCTCAGGAGCTTGACCTGGAGACTCAGCGGAATGTCGCCCACTTCGTCGAGAAAGAGCGTGCCCCCATTGGCCAGCTCCACTAGGCCCCGCTTGCGATTGAAAGCACCCGTAAAGGCCCCCTTTTCGTGGCCGAAGAGCTCGCTTTCGAAGAGCGACTCCGACAGGCCAGAGCAGTCCACCGGCACAAAGCTTTTCTGGGCTCGGGGGCTCATCTCGTGCAGAGTCCGGGCCACGAGCTCCTTGCCGCTACCCGACTCCCCTAGAAGCAGCGCGGTGGTGGAGGTAGGAGCGACTCGCGCCAGCAGATCGAGCATGCGTTTGAAGGCTGGGGAGTGGCCCACGAGATCGCGCCGGCGGGCTTGAGAGGCGGCGACCCGGGCCAAGCTGAGAATCTCCAGATAGGAGGTGATCCTACCCTCGGTATCGCGCAGCGGATGGATGGTGACCGTGTGGTGCTCCTCGCCCTCTGAGGTGAAGTGTACGTGGAGGGCTCGGGCTCGGCTGCCGCTCCGACGTGCCCATTCGATCGGGCAGCTCTCACCGGCCTCCTCACAGGGCACGGTGTCGCGGTGGGAGAGCTCGTAGCAGGGACGGCCAAGGACCGGGCCACCCGAGCCGAAAGTGTCACGGTAGGCCCTGTTCGCTGCCATGACACGAAAGTCGTGGCCAACGACCGCTGCCGGGTCGATCAGTGCGTCCAAAACCGACGACAGATCTACTGCGCACATTGGAGTATCCGTTGACGAAACGAATTGTAACAGATCCCCGGCACTGGTCTGACGGCCAATAGGCACAGAAAAACCACCCTGGCGGCAGGGTGGTCGGGTGTTGGGGATTGGTGGAGGCGGTGGGAATCGAACCCACGTCCGAAGAACGCGTCTGGGAAACTTCTACGTGCGTAGCCCTCGTTTGAGGATCTCGCCGACCGTGTTATGGACGAAGACAACCGGTACGGTCAGCCAGCCCCGCTTTGAATCCGGACCCGGTGCGGGGCACCACGAGCCCTTCGATCCACTACTGCGACGCCCGAGACAGACGCGGTGAATCAACGCTTCTGTCGGGACGTGACTGCTTAAGCAGCCAATGCCAGATTATCGTTGGCAGTTGTGTTATTTCGCTTTTACGAGGCGAAACTCGACACGCAGCCTCCTAGCCGCTCTGTTCCCCGTCGAAGCCAAGGCGCCCCCGGGGTTTGGCAAAGAACAACGCTTCAGTCTCTCACAACATCTCCGCCGAAGCGAAGATTCCCGTTGGAGCTCAGTTCATCAACCCGCTGATGCCGGCAGACATGGTGCCGACAACGATGGCCACCAGGATATAGACGAAGAACCCGATGAGACAGACCCCAATGGCCCGGCCGGTACTCTTATAGTCGAGCGCCTGCCGAACAGCCACGACAACGGCTGCCAGCAACCAGAAGAAGACGATCAGGTTTACCAGGAAGCCGATGACTGGAATGATGCCGAGAATCCTCAAGATCCCGGGGCTCATGGCGAAGCCGATGGTACGCAAGAGCTCCCCCATGTCGGACTTGGTCTGCGGTTCGGGAAGCATCTTGGTGCCGACGAGGTAGGTGATTCCTGCCCAGACGACCCATCCAAGGATTGCAGCGAGAGTGCCCCAGATGACGCCGGTGACACCGTTGATCCTCACGAAGCTCAAACCGGCGGCAAGGCTGGAGAGCACGACGACCAGGAGAGCCTGGCCGGTAGCCGTGGTATCGGCCTCTACCTCCTCGTAAATGGCGACATCCAACTTCGCGGCACCGATCATGCGTTCAGTGAAACTACTCATTCGCTCCTCCTTCCAGTTGTGCTTGATCTACAGTCGATGAGGTGTTGTCGATTTTGGCGACCAGTTTCAGGAAATCCTCCGGATGACTACTACGCAGCCGCGCTACCACCAACAGCCAGGCTGCCAGTGCCAGCACCACCGCCACCGGCAGCAGAGGCATCAAGCCAGGGAAGAACGGCCACAAGGCGACGATCAACCCTCCCGCGCCACCGAAGAGGAGAACCACTACGGCAGAGCGATTGACCTCATGCGAGCTCTCCTCCACCGTCAACTCGAGGGCCGAGCCTGAGTCTGTGGGTGAGACGGACACGCGACAGCGCTCGGTTCCTCGCCACAACCCTCTGACCACCGGGAGCAGCAACGTGCCACCGGAGGATCCGGACTGCCAGTCGGCACCCCAGAGCTCGGCTGCGGTCCCCAGCGACAGGAGAGCCTCCTGGGGTGCTGCTTCGAGCTCGATCCGATGCTGGGAGGTGTCTTCCAAGGCGCATCCTCAGGAGTCGTTCCTGTTCCTCTTCTCCAAGGCTTCTGCCAGTTGCTTCGTCCAGGCCCCGACCACCCCGTTGGCGACCGGCTCGTCATCCAGCTCCACCAGAGGCTGGACACCCGTCAGGGTGCCGCAGAGAAAGGCCTCCTGCCACTCCTGTCGCTCCGAAAGCAAGGGAGGTGTCTCACGGCAGGGCAGACCGATCTGTTCAGCCAATTCCAGAAGGATACCGCGAGTGATGCCTTCGAGGATTCGACCATCAGCGGGATGGGTCTCGAGAACATCGCCATGTCTGACGAAGATGTTGCTGCTGCCACCCTCCCTGACCTGACCCTGGTCGCCTACGAAAAGCACCTCGTCGACCCCTGCGTCGCGCATCTCGATCTTGCCCATCACGGCGCCGAGAAGACTGGTTGTCTTGAGATCGCAGTGCCTCCAACGGTCGTCCTGTCTGGAGATGGCGCGCATGGCCCGAGATGCAGGTGCGGCGAAAGAGTGGGCTACGGCGAGGATGAGAATGGTTGGAGTGATATCGCCGGGAGGCTCATGCGATCGGGGTGCCACCCCGCGAGAGACCTGCAGGTAGAGGTAGCCGGTCTCGAGCCGGCTGGCGGCGACGAGTTGTCGACAGTTGCTTGCCAGGCCAACAGGCACATCGATGTCGATGCGCTCGAGGCCACCCTGCAATCTGGCCAGATGAGAGTCGAGGTGCAAGATCGTGCCCTCGACCACGCGGACGGCGTCATAGAGGGCGTCACCGAAGAGAAAGCCACGGTCGAGAGGATCGATTCGAGCCTCTTCGAGGGGCTGGATCCGGCCGTTCAAGCAGCAGAGGTCTTTCATGGCATCGTCGCGATCAGCCTCGCTTGTCAGGCCGCACGGTCCTCCAGAATCTCGTCGAAGAATCGCTCCACCGCAACCAGGAAGCTCTCCACGTCCGGCAGGCTGTTGATCTGTTGGCGCAGCTTTCGACCATGGGGCAGGCCGTGGGTATACCACCCGGTGAACTTCCGGAGCTTATGGAGGGCGACCCTCGACGGGTCTCTCTCGGCCACCATCCTGAAATGTCCGAGGATCAGGTCCCGACGCTCCGCGATGCTGGCCTCGGCAATCGCGCCACCCGACATTCGTGCCGCTACCTGATGGAAGATCCAGGGGTTCTTGGTCGCCGCTCGACCGATCATCACGCCGTCGCAGCCCGTCTCCTTGAACATGCGAATGGCGTCCTCCGGCTCTTTGACGTCTCCATTGCCGATGACAGGGATCGACAGGCTCTCCTTGAGGCGGGCGATCGCCGACCAGTCGGCCTGCTCGCGGAACATCTGTTTGGCCGTGCGTCCGTGCATGGCCACCGCGGCCACGCCGTTGGCCTCACAGACCCTGCCCAGCTCGAGATAGTTCTTCTCTTTGTCGTTGAGCCCCAGCCGGAACTTCACGGTCAGGGGAATGGTGAGTCTCTTCTGGACCTCGACGATCATCCGCTCGGCGAGCCGCAGGTCTCCCATCAGGGCGGCACCCGCACAGCCCTTGAGGACTTTGTTCGCCGGACACCCCATGTTGATGTCACAGACATCGGCTCCGAGTTGCTCCACGAATTCGGCCGCACGCACCATGGTCTCCACATCGGAGCCATAGATTTGGATTGCCAGCGGCCGCTCTTCCTCCGAGAAGACCATCAGTTCGCCGACCGCGGGGTGCCCACCGACGATGGCTCGCGAGGAGACGAATTCCATCGAGACCATCCCGATGCCTCCGATACGACGGACGATGAGCCGAAAATCCCGATCGGTCACGCCGGCCATCGGAGCCAATACGAGGGGTGGATCGATCGTTACCGATCGGCTCCCGGTGCCGTAGGTCAACACGATGGGGCCATTCTACTTTTTCGCCGGGCTCGAGCGATGTCGAAGGGGTTCGAATCGATCGTTCGGACCCTTGGAGACAGCAGACAGGCGCGAGCCCAGCCAAGTCGGTATCATTCGCGGGTGGCGTGGTACAAGGAATGGTTCGGGGCGGAGTACCTGGAGCTCTACGCGCACCGCAATCGAGGCGAGGCTGAGACCCATATCGACTTCGTCGAGAGAGCTCTGGGAGACGATCGATCAGGGGCCGTGCTGGACCTCGCGTGTGGGGCCGGGCGGCACACCGAGGTCTTGAGACAAAGGGGCTTTCGCGCCCTGGGCTTCGACCTCTCCCTGACCCTTCTCACCCAGGCTCCCCATCTGCCCAGAGTGGCGGGTGACATGTGCTGCCTTCCGTTCTCGGACAGAATCTTCTCCAGAGTGCTCAACTTCTTCACCTCCTTCGGGTATTTCGAGAGTGAGGAAGAGAACTTCAGGGTGCTCGAGGAGATAGCCAGGATCCTGGAGCCGGGAGGCGGTTTTCTGGTCGATCTCTTCAACCGAGAACAAGTTGTGGCCAACCTCGTGGAACGAGAGCATCGGCGGCTGGAAGGCTACTCGGCCGAGATTCAGCGCTGGTTCGATGCTTCGACGCAAAGGGTGAACAAGCGCATTCGTGTCCACTCGCCGAATCGTCCGGTTCAGACTTTCGTAGAGAGCGTACGAGCTTACGAGAAAGAAGAAGTGCTGGAGGGCCTCGAGCGGGCAGGCCTGCAGGTCACGGCTCTCTACGGCGGCTTCCAGGGAGAGGAGTTCAACAGTGAAAGCGAGCGACTCATCCTCGTCGGCAACAAGCCCGAATAGCGCCATGACCGTGAACCTTGTCGACGCCGGCCTGTTGCCACCCCTCGTGAAAGCTCTTCTCGAGGGCTCCGGGGCCGACCTGCTTTCGCCGGTACGTTTCCAGTCACCCGGTGGTCCGCCGCCTACGGCCCCTACCCCGGCCGACGATCGCAGTGAGCTCGGCGCCGCCCTGACGAGCGCCAATGAAGGCTATGGGCATCCGGCGGCCGAAGCTCTGAGCAGGAAGCTGGCCGACCCGGCAACGCTCGTGGTGATCACTGGGCAGCAGCCTGGCCTCTTTGGTGGGCCGCTCTACAGCCTTTCGAAAGCGGTGGCAGCCGTGCGCTGGGCCGAGCGATTGGAGCAGGACGGCCAGCCGGCGGTGGCGCTGTTTTGGATTGCTACGGAGGACCATGATTTCAGGGAGTCCTCTCGCGCCACCTTCTTCACCCAGAACGGGCCGCAAACCTTCGACCTCGGCGAGGATCGCGCACCGCTGCGGCCGATGGGCCTTCGCGAGTTGGGACCGGAGGTCGACAGGGTTCTGGCTGAGCTGCGCGAAGCCATTCCGGGCGAGCGCTTTGGCGCCTGGGTCGATGAGTTGGGCCAGTGGTACCGACCCGAGAATCGATTTGGCGAGGCCTTCGCAGGTCTCATGGTGCATCTGCTTGGGCGACGTGGGCCCCTTCTGGTGGACTCCCTGCTGCCGGCGCTCAAGCAGGCGCAGGCTCCGTGGATGCGGCGCTTGGTGGAGCTGCGGCAGCCAGTCTTGGAGGCCACGGCAGAGCGGGACAGGGAGATCGAGGCCGCCGGGTTCCCTCTTCAGGTTCGACCCCAGCCGGGTGCCAGCCCGTTGTTTGTGCTTCACGAGGGCCAACGCCGCCGAATCGAGTGGCTGGGAGAGGATCGACTGAGGCTGCGAGGCAGTCCAGAGGTCGAAAGAGATGTGGACTGGCTGTTGGCGGTCATCGACCGAGAACCGGAGATCGTCAGTGCGGGAGTCCTGGCCCGATCGGCGATTCAGGACGCGGTGTTCGGCACCGGGCTACAGATCCTGGGTCCAGGGGAGTTGGCCTACCTTCCGCAGGTGGCACCCCTGTACTCCCTTCTCGAGATCGAGCCCCCTTCGATTGCGCTTCGCCCCCAGGCATTGGTGCTCGAGGAGCACCTGGGGAAGAAGCTGACAGGGGCCAGCTTGATGCTGTCGGAGCTACTGGGTCCGGATCTCGAGTTGGACGAGCACCTGGCGGGAAGCGCCGGGGAGGAGTTTCTGGGCCCCGCCAGAGAGCAACTGGAGAGCCTTTTGACCGGCATGGAGGCCCCCGCGCTGAAGCTGGATGTCGGCCTCGAAGGGCCGCTGCGCAAGACCGGTGAACAGATGAAACGGGCCCTGGACTCCTTCAGCGGCAGGATCAAGGCCGCCTCGGCGAGGCAGGATCAAACGGCGAGGCAGCGCATCGAGATGTTGCGCGACACCGTTCGACCCATGAACCAACCGCAGGAGCGTGTCATCGCTGCGGCTCACTACCCCGGTAAGTACGGCAGAGGCTTTTCCGAGGCGATGTTGGAGCAACTCGACGAGCAGGACCCCATAACCCTACAGGTGGTTTGTCCGTAGATAGTGCGGATCATGACTTAATTGTTCTGGGAGCAAAGCATGAAACTGGATGTCTTGGCGATCGGTTCCCATCCGGATGATGTCGAGTTGGGTTGCGGCGGCACGGTCGCGCTCCTGGCGAAGCGTGGTTTGAAAGTGGGCATCGTCCACCTGACCCGCGGCGAGGCAGGGACCAGGGGTACGGCGGAAGAACGCCGCGCCGAAGCCGAAGCCGCGGCGGCGCTGTTGGGGGCCGCAGAATTGGAGTTTCTGGACTGTGGCGACGGCGCCTTGCGCACCGGCACCGAGGAGGAGGACGCCCTGATCGAGGTGCTGCGGCGCTACCGCCCCGATCTGGTTTTTGGACCGAGCTCCTCCGATCGCCATCCCGATCATGGGCGGGCCCATCGACTCGTGGCTGCGGCGAGCTACTACGCGGGCCTCGGCGGTCGAGGCAGGTCCGAACCCCACCGCCCAGCCGCGGTGTTCTCCTACATGCAGCACGATCCCTTCGAGCCCAGCTTCATCGTCGATGTAAGCGGCACCTGGCAGGTCAAGCTCGAAGCGCTGGCCGCCTATGCGAGTCAGTTGCACCAACCCGGAGACCGACGCGACGAGCCGCTTACCAAAGTTGCCTCGCCCGAGTTCCGGGCGGCCGTGGTAGGCCGGGCGCAGCACTACGGCCTGTTGGTGGGGGCTGCTTACGGGGAGCCCTTCTGGAGCCGGCTGCCCCTTGCTGTAGCCGACCCCTGGGCTCTGGTGCCGGGAGGCCTGCGTTGAGGATCGGTATCAGTTGCTATCCGACTTTTGGTGGGTCCGGCATCGTGGCCACCGAACTGGCGATGGCTCTGGCGGCGGACGGCGATGAGGTTCACGTCATCAGCTACGCGCTGCCCTCGCGCCTGTCGTTCATCAATGCCAATCTCTTCTACCACGAGGTCGTGGTGCCTCATTACCCGCTGTTCGAATACCCACCGTACTCGCTGGCGCTAGCCACGCAGATCGTCGAGGTGGCGCGACATCAACGGCTCGACCTGATTCACGTCCACTATGCGGTGCCCAACGCGGTCTCGGCGGTGCTGGCTCGGGAGATTCTGAAGCCGCAACCGCTCAAGGTCGTAACGACCCTGCACGGCACCGACATCACACTGGTCGGCAACGACCCCAACTATCTGGAGACCACTCGCTTCGGAATCGTCAAGAGCGATGCCGTGACCGCGGTCTCCCACGCCTTGCGAGAGGCTACCCAGAAGCAACTGGGAATCGGCAATCAAATCGAAGTGGTCCCCAACTTCATCGATCCGACGCGCTACGACAAGGCGCTATCCCACCCCGGAGCCATGCGATGGAGTCGGGAGGATGAGAAGGTCCTGGTTCACATCTCCAACTTCCGCCCGGTCAAGCGGGTCCTCGATGTGGTCGAGATCTTTCATCGGGTGCGCCAGAAGATGACTGCGCGGCTCTTGCTTGTTGGCGACGGCCCCGATCGACCCAAGGTCGAGCAGCACTGTCGCGATTGTGGCTTTTGCGACTCCGTCACTTTCATTGGCAACCTGCCACTGGTGGAAGAGGTCCTGGTGAATGCCGACCTGTTTCTGTTGCCGTCGGAGACCGAGTCTTTCGGCCTGGCGGCCCTGGAGGCATTGGCGTGCAAGGTGCCGGTGATCGCCACCGAGGTGGGTGGGTTGCCGGAGGTCGTGCGTGAGGGGGAGAACGGCTTTCTGTTGCCGGTTGGCGATGTCGATGGCATGGCGGCCGCGGCGATGAAGCTGCTGGACGACGACTCGATGCGACGCGAGTTCGGAGAGGCAGGTCGGCGCTGGGCCGTAGAGCGCTTCGACCAAGCTTCTGTGGTCAATCAGTATCGCCGTATCTACCGTAGAGTCGTCGAGGACTAGGTTACGTGGAGCGCCCCGGGGAGCCCTACCTGGTACCGGCCGGGTCCGCTCGTTCCGAGCTGAGGGAAAAGGGATCCCGTTTCTTGGCGATCGTCGAGCGGGCCGAAAGCGAGCAGACGGCTCGTCAGCGCCTGAAGAGCCTGGCGTCCGAGTACTCGGACGCGACGCATGTCTGCTGGGCCTGGCGCCTCGGTCAGCCACCGCGCGAAGGGCGCTCGGATGCGGGTGAGCCTGCCGGAACCGCTGGTACTCCCATGTTGCAGACTCTGCGTGGCGCGGAGTTGTCCGATGTTCTGGCGGTCGTCGTTCGCTGGTATGGCGGCGTGAAGCTGGGCAAGGGAGGGTTGGCGAGAGCCTATTCTCGAGCCGTGCGTCTGGCTCTCGAGGAGCTGCCGACGGTGGAGAGCGTACCCACCATCTTGTTGGAGGTTCGGATCCCCTACGACCGGTTCGGAGAGATCAAGCGGGCAGTCCACCCTCCCGAAGTAAAGATCGTCGGTGAACAATATGCGGACGAGAGTGTCCAGCTGACCCTCGAGGTTGTAGTCGGCCGACTGGAGTGGCTTCAGGAAACCCTCTCGAACCTCGGTGCCGAAGTGAGCGCCTCTGGCGAGTAGGGCGCCAGGGCTGTAGACTTCTTCCACGTTACGTCAAGCGCCCGGCAGACGGCTTTGAACGCGCCGGGCGAACCGTCGAACCCGAGGTGACCTTGCGTTACCGGGTCTGAAACAAAGGAGGTTGCGCGATGAGCGATCAGGACACCCCTCAGGCAGAAGCACCGCAGGAACAAACCGAGATGCCACCTCCTCCCCCAGGTTCGGACTCTACGGAGTCGGCGAATCGGGGAGTGATGATCATCCTCTCGTACCTGTGGATCCTGGCGCTGATACCCCTGTTGCTCGAAAAGGACGACAAAGAGGTTCAATGGCATGCGAAGAACGGGCTGCTTCTGACCATGGCCGAGGTCATCCTGCAGCTACTGTTCAACGCGATCGCCGTCACTGGCATCGGTTGCGTCTTCGCCATCTTCATCCCTTTCATCTTCATCGGCTTCACGGTCATTCGAGTCATTGCCATCGTCAAGGGACTCAACGGCCAACGGTTTGTCATTCCTGGTCTCAGCCAGTACGTGGACAAATTCTGAGTGGAGACCTGTCGAAGAACCTGAACGAGGGCCAACCTGATGAGTGAATCGATCAGTACCACCGGTGCGCCACCGCCGGAGCTACCGGGTGGGAGCGAGGAGCACCAGGGCAATCCCTGGGAACGGCGCGCCGAGTTGGGAGCCAGCAAGGGATTCCTGGAAGCGTTGAAGCTGTTCATCGTCTCACCAGGCGAGGCGTTCGCCCAGACCCGGTGCCAAGGGGACTACGGGAGCCCTCTACTGTTCGCCATTGTGCTCGGGTGGGTCGGTGTTCTGATAGGGAAGGTCTGGGAGCTTCTCTTCGGCGTATCGGTGCTCTCGGCGTTCCCTCCGGAAATGCGGGAACAGCTCCCCTTTCTGGTTGGCGGCTCGACATTCGGCCTGGTTCTCACCCTGGTACTGGCGCCAATCTACATTCTCGTTGCCCTGTTCATCTGGAGCGCACTGCTCCACCTGTGTCTGGTCCTGGTCGGAGGGTTGAAGCAATCGAAGGCGGGCTTCGAAGGAACCTTCCGGGTAGTCTCGTACGCGACGGTTGCCCAACTGGGCAGCCTCATCCCGATTTTCGGTAGCGTCGTCACTCTCGTCTGGACGGTCGTCCTGGGGGTCGTCGGCATCACCAGCCTTCATAAGAGCTCCCAGGGACAGGCCATTGCCGCGCTGCTCATCCCGTTGGCCCTGTGCTGTCTGTGCGTCATGCTCTTCATGATGAGCATCGGTGCCGGGCTCCTGGCGGCATTCGCGGCGCAAGGCTGAAGCCGTCGAGCGAAGGTGACCTTGCCGAGACCAGGCATCGGCCCGACTGGCGGTGGCTCGAGGACCTTCGCGGGACCTCGGGTCGGTGCCGATCTGACAACCAGCGAGCGACAACTGGGGCTGCTCTGGGGCACGGTTGTCGTAGTGCTCCTGCTCCTGGCGATGCGCGCTGAGCAGCTCGCCCAGATTCTTCCAGCTTGTGCCTTCAAGACCCTCGCCGGGATTCCCTGCCCGACCTGCGGGATGACCCGTGCGACGCTGGCGCTGGTCAACCTGGACCTCATGGCGGCTCTGCGAGTCAACCCCCTGGCAACCGGCCTGGTGATGGCTTTCGTGGTTGGTGGTCTGGTCGCCGGGTCGGCGGCCCTGTTGGGTAGACCCTTGAAAGAGCCTCGCTGGGATCGGCGCCCTGCCGAGAGACTCGGGCTC
>JAUWSP010000528.1 GCA_030610025.1 Acidobacteriota bacterium
GATGGACGAGGTCGTCACCCGGGCCTTCGACAAGCTCGATCTGCTGGGTATTCCAGCCGTTTTCATCTACGGCCCGGAGGGCGGTCTCCTCCACCGACTCACCGGTGACGATCCGAACCATCAGTTCACCGACGCAGACGTCGAGAGCGCCATCGAAGACCTCCTGGCGACAGGCTGAACCGGGCAACACGCCGATCCGAGGCTTTCTTCTTCGAGTTGTACAGTGGCCCAGCAATTGCGGCCATCGAAGCTGCAGATCTCAGAGCCGCGGAATTCCGCAGTTTGACTGAAGCTGAGCTGTTGCTTACGATGGAGAGAACCTAGGCTGTACATATGGACGATTCGCCTGAAACCAGTGGTATTCACGATGCCCTCCCAGCAAGAACTCTGGGAGCCATTGTCGACCATGCCGGCGACATTCAGCCGGTGCTCAAGTCGGACCTGACCAGGGGAGACTGGATCACCGTGGCCACCAAGAACTCCATCTACACGATTTGTTTTCTGGGTGGCGATTCGTACTCCGTCGCGGGCGGCTGGTTCGACCAGAACCATTCGGCTCCACTGACCGTGAGCATCAACGGCTGCACGTGGGGCGGCAGCGCCATCAAGAGTGACATCCTGGCTGCACCCGGACTCTTCCTGGAATTCGGCAACCGTGTGAGAACCACCCGCATCCAGCAGGTGACGATTCACCACGGCGATACGCTTCCGACCTTCAATTGAGTCGAGTCCCCCGGGCGAGACTTCGAACGGCCCCCTGTTGAGAGTTCACAGTGGGAGTTGGCACAGGCATGCAAAATGCATTGATGAGCCCCAACAGGATTCGATGACGTCCACGGGAGGTTCACATGCCAATCCAAGCCAAACCGTCACTCCTTCTAGCCCTGTTACTGAGCAGTTCCTATCTACTGTTCTCGACCTGCGGAAGGAATCAGCAGGAACCGGCAGCCAGCGGGGAAACAATCCCTGCTGAGACGGCTCAGGTGCACTCGGCCGTAGACAGCCAGGGTGGCCTGGAGGTCGCAATCGAGCCCGAGACGGGTGCCGAAGCAAGCCCTTCAGCTCTCGAATCCGCTCCAGTTCAACCTGCATCGAAGAACCAGTCGGCCTCATCACCCAAGCCTCGGCAAGTATCCTCCGCGCCGGCACCACAACAACTCGACGACTCCGGATCATGGTCGAAGCCCCAGCCCATTGCGCTGACCGTGGGTGCGGGTGAGACCCTCGACATCGAGTTCAGACAGACCCTGTCCAGTCACACCAGTCAGGTGGGTCAGTCGTTTCGAGCTCGGGTTACCCAGCCCGTATGGGTCGAGGGCAAGGTAGCCATCCCAGCCGGCGCCTCGATCGACGGAAAGGTGATCCAGGCCGAGCCGGCAAAGAAGATTGGAGGGCGCGCCCGTCTGGCCCTGGAGTTCAAGACCCTGACCCTGGCCAACGGCGCGACCTATCCTATCGAGGCGGTCTTCTCACAGGCTGGCAAGAGTCAAACAGGCAAGGATGCAGCGATCATCGGCGGGGCTACCCTGGGCGGAGCAGTGCTGGGCAAACAGGTCGGAGGTAACACAGGTACGATCATCGGGGCCGTGGCAGGGGGAATCGGCGGAGCCTTCGCGGCCAAGAAGACCAAAGGCAAACCGGTCGAGATCCCCGCAGGCACGATGATGATCCTCGAGTTGACTCGGCCTGTCACGATCGACGTCCTTCTCTGAAGTCGGCCGTATCCGACGAATTCTGGGTCGGCCTCCAGCCCCCTCACCCCACCCCTAAGGGTGGTCTGCCGGCGCATCGCTTCTGCTAGCGTCATTCGGGTCTCAGGGCTCTCAGCTCCGAGGGCTTCGAGCGTCCATCGCTTGGTGGCAATGCCAGACCGGCAAGCATTCAGATAGGACCATCACCGAAAGAAGGGGGACTGGAAATGAGCGTTCAACCCCGTGTCCAATGGTTCAGGAAAGAGGAACGAGACAAGATCGTCGCGGAAGCGGTCGATGTCCTCGAGAGAATCGGTGTCTTTGTGGAAAACGACGAGGCGATAGAGCTCCTCGATAGCGCCGGAGCCAAGGTCGAGGCGAGTACCGGAAGAGTGTTGATTCCAGCTCCACTCATCGAGGCGGCCCTGCAGAGCGCTCCAGGACGAATCCAGGTATTCGACCGCTTCGGCGAAATGACCATGGATCTCGGCGGTGACAGAGTTCACTTCAATCCCGGCTCGGCCGCCCTCCGCGTATTCGACTATTCACTGGGCAAGGCAAGGACGCCGGTGACCTCGGATGTCGTCGCCTTTTCTCGACTCACAGACGCGCTTCCCAACTATGCAGCGCAAAGCACCGGTGTCATTCCCGGCGATGTCCCTGAGGATCTCGCTGACCGCTATCGCGTCTACATCGGCCTCTTGTCCTCGCAAAAGCCCATCGTCACCGGGACCTTCGAGAAGCGATCTTTTCGGGTCATGCACGACATGCTCTCGGCAGTCCGCGGCGACGCGGAGAAGTTGCGCGAGAAGCCTCTTGCCATCTTCGACTGCTGCCCATCACCACCCCTGATGTGGAGCGATCTCACTGCCCAGGCACTCATCGACTGCGCCAGGGCCGGAATCCCCGCAGAGCTCGTTTCCATGCCTCTGACCGGTGCCACCTCACCGGTTACCCTGGCTGGCGCCATTACGCAGCATTGCGCCGAGAATCTCAGTGGAATCACGATTCATCAGCTCGCCAAGGCCGGGGCTCCGATCATCTACGGTGGCTCCCCCGCCTTCTTCGACATGCGTAAAGGAACCACGCCCATGGGCGCCGTCGAGACCCAGATGATCGATGGGGCCTACGCGGAGATCGGCAAGCATCTCGATGTCCCGACCCATGCCTACCTCGGAATGAGCGACTCCAAGCTGGTGGACTTCCAGGCCGGAATGGAGAGCGCGA
>JAUWSP010000372.1 GCA_030610025.1 Acidobacteriota bacterium
CCCTCGACGATGATGCTCGCCTTGACTTCTGACGCATTGTCCTTGTGGATGGCGTCTTCCAGCGCCGCCGGCACCAGCACATCGGCATCCCAGGTGATGATCTCGGTGTTGTCGAAGGACTCGCCTCCCGAGAATCCCTTGACACCGCCATGCTCGTTGACCCAGGCGTCCAGGCCCGCCACGTCGAGGCCCCCTTCGTTCGAGACGCCGCCGGTGTGGTCGGCCACCGCGACGATCTTGGCCCCCTGTCCGGCGATCAGAAGGGCGGCGTTGCTACCAACGTTGCCAAAGCCCTGGACCGCGACAGTCACATCGCCGAAGCTCTTGCCCTTCTCCTCGAGCGCGGCGGCCAGGACATCCATGACCCCACGACCGGTCGCGGCATCGCGCCCTTCCGAGCCGAACAAATCGAGCGGCTTGCCGGTCACCACAGCCGGTGAGAAGCCCGCGTACTTGGAGTACTCGTGCATGATCCAGCCCATGATCTTGGCGTTGGTGTTGACGTCGGGTGCGGGGATGTCGATCGTCGGTCCGATGACCTCCTTCATCTGCTCGACAAAACGGATCGTGACCTCGAAGAGATCGCTCTCGGACATCGAGCGAGGATCGCAGTTGATGCCGCCCTTGGCGCCGCCGTAGGGGACATCCACGACTGCCGTCTTCCAGGTCATGAGGTTCGCCAGGGCGCCGGCGTGATCCTCGTCCATCGCCGGGTGGTAGCGCAGACCACCCTTCATGGGGCCACGCGCCATGTTGTGTTGAACCCGATAGCCGTTGTAGATCTGGAGCCCGCCGTCCTCCCCTTCGATGGCGATCTCCACCTTGATGGTTCGCCTAGGAGTCAGCAGAATCGTTCGGATCGTGTCGGGCAGACCGAGGACTTCGGCCGCCCTGTGAAAGT
This sequence comes from Acidobacteriota bacterium, assembly GCA_030610025.1. Classification (GTDB taxonomy): domain Bacteria; phylum Acidobacteriota; class Thermoanaerobaculia; order Multivoradales; family JAHEKO01; genus JAUVRX01. Next base: position 902 of record JAUWSP010000372.1, read on the forward strand.
AGATGTGGCTCTCAGCTAGCATGCTCGTTCACCTCTCAGACTCGTTGTGCGATGCTGTCCAACACTGGGGAAACTATACCAGCAGCTTATTACTCTGACCTGGACCAAAAAGGTGCAAATCGGGGTCCACAGCGGATGCAGCGCGAGTTGCCACTCACCGGTCTTTTCTGTCAGGGTCTCACAACTCGCCAAGGAGTAGTTCTCTATGGATCTCACAGTTGTCGACCTGATGGTGTTCGTCGCATTCATGGCGACCGTCGTCGCCATCTCGCTCTACGCGGGTCGGCGGGAGGAGAGCACCGAAGACTACTTTCTGGCCGGCCGCTCCTTGGGATGGGGCCTGATCGGCCTCTCACTCATCGCCTCGAACATCTCGACGGAGCACTTCGTCGGCATGGCGGGGCAGGCGTTCGGGCGCGTCGGGCTGGCGATTGCCAGCTACGAATGGATGGCCGCTATCGTCCTGGTCTTCGTGGCCTGGTGGCTGTTGCCCAGGTTTCTCAGCGCCGGTATCTACACGATGCCGGAGTACCTGGAATACCGCTACGACAGAGCTGCGCGCACGACCATGGCGGTGTACATGCTGGCCGCCTACGTCATCGTGTTCCTGGCAACGGTCCTGTTCTCCGGCGCCGTGGCGCTCAATGCAGTCTTCGATATCACCGGCATGTTCGAGAACCGCTTCGGCATGCAGACTGCGGACGCGGAGATCTGGGCCAACGTGGCTGGAATCTGGCTGATCGGAATCGTCGCCGGGTGCTACACGATCTACGGCGGGCTGAAGGCGGTCGTCTGGTCGGACCTTCTCCAGGGAGGTGCGCTTCTCGTCGGGGGTGCGATCGTCGCCTTCCTCGGCTTGAGGCTGCTGGGCGACGGGAGTCTGCTGGGAGGCTGGAGCAGCTTTCAACAAGCCAACGCGGACAAGCTCCATGTCGTGCTGCCCTGGAACGATCCAGACGTGCCGTGGTTGGCGGTGTTCGTCGGCGGCCTGTGGATCCCGAACATCTTCTACTGGGGCTTCAATCAGTTCATCACGCAACGCACCCTCGGCGCCAAGAGCCTGGCCGAAGGGCAGAAGGGCATCTTCTTCGCGGCCTCTCTCAAACTGCTCATTCCCTTCATCATCGTCATGCCGGGCATCATGGCGTTTCAGCTCTATGGCGACCAAATCGCCAACGGCGACAAGGCTTATCCCTACATGATCAGCCAACTCCTGCCTCCCTATTTGCGAGGCGCGATGTTCGCAGCACTCTGCGGTGCCGTCATGAGCTCCTTCAACTCGGGGATCAACTCCGCCTCGACGATCTTCACGATCGATCTGTACAAGCAGTACTTCAAGAAGACCGCTTCGCCGAAGGACGAAGTCTTTGTCGGCCGGATCGCCACGGGCGTGATCGTCATCATCGCCTGCCTGTGGGCACCGGTGATCTCGGGCTTCGAAGGGGTCTTCAATTACATCCAGGAGATCTGGGGGTTCATCTCGCCCGGCATCGTCGCCGCCTTCCTGGTCGGCCTGGTCTTGAAGAAGGCACCACCGATGGCAGCCAAGGGCGCCATGTGGCTGGGTGTGCCCCTTTACGCGCTCTGCAGGGCTCCCAAGTGGATCATGGACGGCATCTACGATTGGGATACCCGATACCTGACGACCCTGGCCGATGGATCGACGAAAGTCGTACCTCCAGACGGCGTCTGGAGCGTGGTCTACTCCTTCAACTCGTGGTCGTTCCTCCACCACATGGGCCTGATCTTCCTGATTCTCGCCGCCTACATGGTGCTCGCAACGAAGCTGCAACCGCTTTCTCAGCCCAGAGAGATGCCCGTATCACGGGTCGACGTTACCCCCCATCCCAGGCAGTACCTGCTCGGAGGCATCGTCATCGCGATTACGGTGGCCTTGTATGTCGTGTTTTGGTAGCTCACGTCGCAGGCGATTGAAGATCCCTTTGTCGACCCGGGCTATTGCCTTTCCCTCTTCGTCGGTGATCTCAAAAGGGAACGTCGCCTGCGACCTCTCTCGAGGCAACAGGCAGTTCTTCGAGGTGGCACCTGTTTGGCGGTCTGGTAGCCTCTGGTGCGCCAGATCTTCGCCGCCATCGGCCCGGAGGAAGGAGACTTCTGGGATCCAGGAGCGGACGACTTCGGATAACCCCTTCATATGACTAGGAATCTCAAAGTCGCACTACTCGGCTACGGTCGGGCAGCGGAGCACATCCACCTGCCGGTGCTCAAGGAGCTCCCAGGAGTCGACCTCACGGCAATCGCCGAGGAGGATCCGATTCGGCGCGAACAAGCCCAGCGCCTCCTTCCCGGAGCCACGGTCTTCGAGAGCTTCGAGACGCTTCTGGAGCAGGCGGATATCGATGCCGCTGTCATCACTCTGCCAAACTCACTACACGCGCCCGCAGCAGTAGCCGCCTACGACAAGGGACTGCATGTCTATCTGGAGAAGCCCCTGGCCTCCACTCTGGAGTCCGCTCACGAGATCATCGAGGCCTGGCAAGCGGCCGGAACGGTCGGCATGGTCGGACACAACTACCGTTTCGGTAGCATGCAAAGGGAGGCACGGCGATTGGTAGCCGAGGGAGGCATCGGGCAGGTGGTCGCAGTCCAGACTGTCTTCTCCACCCCGGCGCGGGACCTACCCGACTGGAAACGATCGCGAGCCACCGGCGGCGGTGCCCTGCTGGACCTGGCGTCGCACCATCTCGACCTTCTTCCCTGGATGGTTCAATCCTCACCGGTAGCCATCTCATGTCGCCTGCGATCGGTTCGATCTGAAGACGACACTGCGGCGGTTCAGTTGGAGTTGGCGAACGGCGTCCCGGTACAGATCCTGGCATCGATCAGCGCGGTCGAAGACGACCGCATCGAGATCTACGGCGACGCCGGGCGACTCGTCATCGACCGGTACCGCAGCGACCAGCTCGAGGTCCACCCCGCCACCCTGGAAGGGGTTCGCTTGCTCCGAGTGTCGAATGCGGTGCGTTCGCTGACCTCGCCTTCCTACTGGAAACGCAAACTCCGCGGCGGATCACCCGAGGCGAGTTTCCGGGAGGCCTTGCGGGAGTTCTCGCAAGCGGCGCAGC
>JAUWSP010000485.1 GCA_030610025.1 Acidobacteriota bacterium
AGCTGGAAGACATCGAGGATCTCAAGCACATTCGCCACGAGCCGACTCGACCCCTAGCCGACGTCCTGGCCGAGCTCGAGCTGAATGGCTCGGTTTGAGATAGAGATCACCCACTCGGCGGAGAAGCAGCTCCAAACCCTCCGTCGGGACGATCAACAGCGCCTCGCGACAGCGATGCTGGCACTGGCTGAGGATCCCCGACCGAGAGGCTCCAAGAAACTCCCCGGCTACGAGGACGTCTTTCGTATCAGGGTTGGACGCTTCCGCGTCCTCTACAGTGTGGCGAAGAAGCGACTGGTGATTTTGATCTTGAAGATCGGCCACCGTCGAGAGGTATATCGCTAGTCGGCGCGACGGAAGACGTAGAACTCGTAGCCGTAGAAGTCGGAATAGCGCGAGTACATCGACATCTCGTGCTCGGTCATGTCGGCGACTCCCTGGGCGTCCGGGTCGGCGGCATTGGCCTGGCGGAAAACGGGGAGTCGTTCTCCGAGCCGCTTGTAGTACTCCTGGACCCAGCCCTCCTTCGGCAGGTGGAAATGCCCGACCGGCAGCCAACCGCGCTGTCTCGCGGCAGCGAGGTTCTCATCGACTGTGCGCATGGCTGGGTAGTTCTCGTTCCAGAAATCCCGCACCTCTTGCGGCGGGTTCGGCTTGAACCACGAGGCCTCGGAGACGACGAGGTAGCCGCCGGGCTTGACCAGGGGCCGCCATTCGGTGAGGCCATTGTCGAAGCCCATGATGTAGATCGCACCCTCGCTCCAGATGAGATCGAAGCTCGCCTCCGGAAAGGGCAGCTCGTTCATGTCCGCTTCCCGGATCTCGATGCGCTCCTCGAGCCCTTGCCGCACGACGTTCTTGTCGAGTTGGGCCAGGAAGTCAGGGATCAGATCTACCGCGGTGATGTGACCGTCGGTGTTGGCAGCCAGCGCGAGGGTCTGGGCTCCGGTGCCGCAACCCACATCCAAGATTTCGGGTTCGGCCGGCAGGTGCTCACAGAGGGCCAGGGCCTTCAGCGTGGACTCGTCGTTGCCAGGTCCGAGTCGGGGCAGGCCCTCGTGGAGCTCGACCAGCAACTCGATGAGACGTTCATCTTCCATCGGATTGACCTCGATTCGTCGGACCGGCCCAGGGGCCGGCCTGTTCAGGTTGAACCTAGTCCTTGGAGTCGTACCAGGTGGCGCCGCTCCCCACATCCACCACCAGGGGTACCCTCAGCTGCTCCACTCCCTCCATGGTTTCGCGAACCAGCTCGGCTACTGATTCCAGGTCGCCGGCGGGCACTTCCAACACCAACTCGTCGTGCACCGTCAGCAGAAGCCTGGAAGTCGGGTACTGGCGTCGAAGCTCGTCGTCCAGGGTGATCATGGCCATCTTCAGCAGATCGGCGGCCGTTCCCTGGATGCGGGCGTTGATGGCCATGCGCTGGGCGTTCTCCCTCAGGTTGCGATTCCTGGCCTGGATCTCGGGCAGCCAGCGAACCCGCCCGTAGAGGGTCTCGACCTTGCCCTCCTCCTCCGCACTGACCAGGGTGTCGCCCATGTACCGCTGAACACCTGGATAGCGCTCGAAGTAGGCCTTGATGAAGAGGTCGGCTTCGGAGGGGTGGATACCGAGGTTGCGACCCAGCCCGAAGGCGCTGATGCCATAGATGATCCCGAAGTTGATCGTCTTGGCGGCACGTCGCTGCTCCACCGTCACCAGCTCCGGCGCCACACCGAAGACCGCCGCGGCCGTGGCACCATGAATATCTTCGCCCGATTCGAAGGCCTCGACAAGAGCCTCCTCCTCGGCGATGTGCGCCAGCACTCGCAGCTCGATCTGGTTGTAGTCCGCCACGACCAGAAGGTGGTCGTCCGAGGCCACGAAGGCCTTCCGAATGCGCTGGCCCAGCTCGGTTCGCACCGGAATGTTCTGCAGGTTCGGATTGACCGACGAGAGCCTGCCGGTAGCCGCCACGGCCTGCTCGTAACGCGTATGGATGCGTCCGTCTTCACCTACCAGGGCCGGAAGGGCATCCACGTAGGTGGACTTGAGCTTGCTGAGCTCCCGGTAGCGCAGGATGAGCTCGGGCAGCGGGAAGCCCTGAAGGGCGAGCTGCTGGAGGATGTCGGCACCGGTGGCGTAGCTCTTGGTCTTGCGGGTCTTCTTGATGACCGGGTATCCGAGCTTCTCGAAAAGGATGACGCCCAGCTGCTGCGGCGAATTGATGTTGAACTCCTCGCCCGCCATCTCGAAGATCTCCCTGCGCAGCTCTTCCAGCTCCTCACCGAGCTGACTGGACATCTCTTCGAGAAACGCCCGGTCCAACAGGATCCCGTTCTCTTCCATCCTCATCAGGACGGGAATCAAGGGAGCCTCGATCTCCCGATAGACGCGGGCGAGATCTCCACTCCCAAGCTCTTTCATCAGGCCGGGCAGCAATCGCTGCGGCACGACGACCTGCTCTCCGGCATAGGCCAGAAGGCCGGTGTCGTCCAGCTGAGGTGAAGCTCCTGCAGTCAGCCCGACCTCCTTGGCGCTCGAAATCTTCTGCCCCAGTCGCTCGAGGGCGATCTCTTCCAGAGCATGCGCTCGCGAATCGGGTCGCAGCACATAGGAGATGAGCATCGTGTCGAGGAGGGTGGCCTCGACCGTCGCTCGAAGGCCGAGGAGGCGCAAAACCTCCTTGAGGTCGTGGCCGACGAGCTGCCGGCCTTCCTCTTGAAACCAGCCGCCAAGAGACTCGAGCACCGCCTCGCGGACTCCCGGCTGACTGAAGTCCGCGAAGACTGGCTCGGACTCCTCCGCAACCACGGCAAGGCCCACCGGCGGACCGCCAATGACCGCCACCGAGAGCTCCCCTGCCCAACCAATGACGTGCTGGCTCCATTGCTCGGCCGTCGCAATCGCGGTGGCCGCAGGGATGTCCTCGGCCGGACCACCGACCTCCAACTCGTCCACTAGCGAGAAGAACTCCAACTCGCGGAACAGCTCCTTCAGGGCCTCGGTGTCCGGTTCCTCATGACGCAGCTCGCCCGGGTCGAGATCGAGAGGAAGATCGGTGTGGATCGTCACCAGCTCCTTCGAGAGCATGGCCAGGTCGTGGTTCTGCTGCAGCCCTTCCCGGTAGCTCTTGCGCTTGATCTCGTCGGCTCGTTCGAGCAGGTTCTCGACCGTGCCATAGTCCTTGACCAGCTGAATCGCGCCCTTCTCCCCGATCCCGGGCACGCCGGGGACGTTGTCCACCGAGTCTCCCTTGAG
>JAUWSP010000466.1 GCA_030610025.1 Acidobacteriota bacterium
GACATCGAGGCCGCGCTGCAGGCTCTCGAGGCGGCCCACCGCCTGGACCGCGACAACTACGAGTTGAACTACTTCCTGGGCGAGACCTACGTCAACGAAGGGCAGGCGAGCGTTGCCCTGTCCTACTTCCGCCGGGTATTGGAGGCCAAGCCCGAACACTATGAGGGCTTGGTCTACAGTGGGGTCATTCAACACGAGCAGGGCGACAGTGAACGGGCGATCGAGCTGCTGCAACGGGCGGTGGTCTTGTTCCCCGATTCTTTTCTGCCGCACTTCAGCCTGGGCGCTGTCTATGCGGGGCTGGGCAAGCTGTCCCGAGCGGTGGTCCTGCTCGAAAAGGCTGTCGAAATCGATCCCGTGCCCCAGGCCCTGTTTCTTCTCGGAAGCTCGCTGTACGAGATGGGGAAGGTCACCGGGGCGATCGGATATCTACAGCAGGTGGTCAGGCACGACCCGGCCTACGAGGAGGCCTACCATCTGCTGGGGCTGGCCTATCTGGATCGACACTGGAATCGCAAGGCGTTGGAGGCTTTTCGCCAGGCGCAGCGCCTGAACCCGACGAAGATGCGGTATCAGGACCTCGTGCGGTACCTGTCGGGGCAGGCCGACCGACCCTTGCCGAAGATCTCAGCCGAGGCCCAGAACTGGGTCCAGGAGGCCGAGGAGGAGCTTGTCGAAGGACATTCCGGCCGGGCTGTCTCCCTCTACAGGCGGGCCATCGAGAGCGATCCAGACAATCCGACCCTTCTCATGTCCTATGCCCTGATCTGCCTTCGGCTCGATCGCGCCCAGGAGACCGAGAAAGTCACCCGCCGGATCCTCGACCTGGAGCCAGGCGAGATGCTCAAGGCTACGGCCTGCGCCACTCTCATCGAGGCTCTGCGTAGCGAGGGTCGATACCGAGAGGGCAACCGCATCGGGCAGCGCCTGCTGGACGAGGGCACCTCCAACTTCTCTCGCACGATCGCCTACTACGAGATGGCCTACAACATGGCCGAGATGGAGGAGGATCTGGACAAGGCGCTGGAGTTTGCGCAGCGCTCCCTGGAGCTGGCTCCGGATGAGCTGCGTCAGTTTCCGTTGGCCGCTCTGGGCTGGGTTCACTACAAGAGGAAGGAATTCGATCAGGCGATCGACTTTCTCGACCGCTCGAGCCGCCTGGAGTCCTCCGTGACCACCCTTACGCACCTGGGGATGGCGCTGCTCGCCTCCGGAGCCGAGGATAAGGCCCGAAAGGTCCTGGCCCATGCGAGGAGCCTGGAGGGCTCCGAGACTTCGGTCGAGCAGAAGATGATGGAGTGCCTGAAGACCAGCAACAGTCTTCTGGACAGAGTTCAGCAGGTTCGAGCCAAGAAGTAACCCCCTCGCTTCAAAGAAAGAGAGAGTTGTCGATGCGTTGGAGTCAGTACTACCTGTTTACCACCAGAGAGGTGCCGAACGACGCCGAAGTCGTCAGTCACCAGCTCATGGTGCGAGCCGGAATGATCCGCAAGGCGGCAGCCGGGATCTATACCTACCTGCCGCTCGGATGGCGAAGCATCATGAAGATGATGGACATCGTTCGCCGCGAGATGGACGCGGCTGGGGCCGTGGAGTTGATGATGCCGGCGGTTCATCCGGCCGAGCTCTGGCGGGAGACCGACCGGTGGGATGTTTTCGGCGATCTGCTGTTGAAGATGAAGGATCGCAACCAACGGGACTTCTGCTTCGGGCCGACGCATGAAGAGGTCGTGACCGACGCAGTGCGCCACGATGTGAAGAGCTATCGGCAGCTACCGTTCAATCTCTATCAGATCCAGAACAAGTTTCGCGACGAGATTCGCCCCCGCTTCGGCCTCATGCGGGCTCGAGAGTTCCTCATGAAGGATGCCTACTCGTTCCATGCCGGCGCCGACAGCCTGGATGAGACCTACGAGGCCATGCGGGCCGCCTACTGCCGCGTGTTCGAAGACTGCGAGCTCGAGTACTCGATGGTGGAAGCGCAGAGCGGTGCCATCGGAGGCTCGGCGTCCCACGAGTTCATGGTGCTGGCTGAGACCGGCGAGGATGCGGTGGTCAGCTGTGCGTCTTGCGGGTATGCCGCCAACGTGGAAAAGGCGGAGTGTCGTTCGCTGTCTGCCGCCGCGGATCGAAGCGACTCGGAAGAGCTCGTCGAGGTTTCCACCCCAGGAGCCACGACCATTGCCGATGTGACAGGGCTTCTGGGGGTCGAGGCCGATCGACTGGTGAAGACCCTGGTCTACGAAACGGAGGAGGGGCCTGTCCTCGCCTTGATCCGGGGCGATCGCGACCTCAACGAAGCGAAGCTGGTGAGCTTCCTGGGTGCCCAGCACCTCAAGATGGCTGGTGACGAAGTGGTTCAAAGGGTCACCGGAGCACCGGTCGGGTTCGCCGGTCCCGTTGGCCTGCCACAGAAGGTCAGAATCGTCGCTGACAACTCCATTCGGGAGTCCTCCAATTTCGTGGTCGGGGCCAACAAGGCAGACGCCCATTACACCGGCGTCAACTGGGGCCGGGATGTCGATCTCAGCGAATGGACCGATCTGCTGCTGGTGACCGGAGGCGATGGTTGCCCGCGGTGCGATGGCATCCTGGAGCTCCACCGGGGCATCGAGGTCGGGCACATCTTCAAGCTGGGAACGAAGTACTCGGAAGACATGCAGTGCACCTATCTCGATGACCAGGGAGCCTCGCATCCCATGACCATGGGGTGCTACGGGCTCGGAATCGGCCGCTCCGTAGCGGCGGCGATCGAACAGAACCACGACGAGAACGGCATTATCTGGCCGCTACCGCTGGCCCCGTACGAAGTGCTGGTGATCGCGTTGACCAGGAAGGACGAGCAGGTGGTAGAGCAGGCCGATCGTCTCTACGAGAAGCTGATCGAGCAGGGCATCGAGGTGTTCTACGATGACCGCGACGAGCGACCGGGTGTCAAATTCAAGGATGCCGATCTCATCGGCATTCCGGTGCGCCTGGTGATCGGCGCCAGGAGTTTGGCCGAGGGCCAGGTCGAGGTCTCCCTGCGCCGCGACGGCGAAAAGATCCTCGTGCCTGTCGAGAACGCGATCGAGAGAGTGCTAGAACTGCTGGCAGGCTAGTGGCTAATTCTCAGCCAGCTGGCTCAGCCGCTGGCGGACGAGATCGGCTCGCGGGTCGCCTGGCGCGGCGCTCAAGAACGAAGACAGGTGGTCTCTCGCCAGGTCGGGGCGCTTCAACGGCCCGGCATAGAGATCCGCCAACTCCAGATGGAGATCCCGCTGACCCGGCGCGGTGCGCAGCGCCTCTTCCAGGTAATCGGCTGCCCGCTGCCAGTCTTGCTGGCGCCC
>JAUWSP010000147.1 GCA_030610025.1 Acidobacteriota bacterium
CCGGCCTGCGGTCCGTCTGACCGAGTGGCCCTACTCTTCCTCTCTTCCTGTCTCGAGGATCCTCCTCACGTTGAGCAGGAGATCATCTTCATCGATCGGCTTATCCATATAGCCCTCGGGCTTGCGGGCCGCGCGGTCGTAGATGAGCTTTCTGAGCTCGGGGCGTCCCGTGATCACACAGATCTTCAGACTCTCTAGCTCCGGATCGGCTCGCAGGAGCTCGAACACCTCACCCACGTCACGTCCCGGCATGGACAGGTCGAGAGTGAGCAGGTCCGGCTTGAGCTCGCGGGCCCTGTCCAGGGTCTCGTCTCCCGTCATGGCGCGGTGGACGGTGGCGCCGTTGTCCTCGAAGACAGCAGCCAGAAACTCCACCTGGTCGGGCTCGTCGTCGGCCACCAACAATACGCGGCCGGCGAGCGGGAGAGCCTCGGCCTCGGCGGCAACGGCCTCGGCGGCAACGGGCTCCGCGGCGACCGGTACGAGAACCTCCTCGACCAGCACCGGAACTTCCTCGACCGGCACAGGAATCTCCTCAACGGCAATGGGCTCCAGCACCGCTACCGCGACCTTCTTCTCGATGACGATCGCGTTGGCCACCAGGGTCACGAGCTGGGTGACCTCCATGTCGATCTCGTAGTGGCGGATCACGTCGGTCAAACCATCCACGCAGTTGTGGCAGGACGTGACGACCACCTCGGCCCCGGTCTCTTTGAGCTGGTTTGCCTTGACGATTCCCGACTTGAGACGGCGAGGCGTGTACTCGGACATCGACATGGCCCCACCACCGCCCGTGCAGCAGTAATTTTCCGCACGGTTCGGATACATCTCGCGGAAGTCGGTACAGACGAGGTTCAGGAGCTCACGTGGCTCCTCGGTGAGGCCACAGCTGCGCGCGTTATTGCACGAATCGTGGAAGGTGACCCGCTGGGTGTTGCGGGTCTTGTCCACCTTGATCCGCCCCTCCTTGATGTACCGGAGCATGGTCAAGACGGAGCTTTCCATCTCGAAGGGGACATCCGTCTGGGCCCAGTTGGGTCCCTCACATCGCGACGACCTATAGCCGTGCCCGCACTCCGATATCACGAGCTTCTTGCCGTTGAGCTCTTCGACCTTCTCGTAGAGTCGAAGAGCGACCGAGCCACCAAGCGCATCATCGCCAGAAAAGAGTCCGAAGTTCGTCATGTCCCAGCCCTCGCTGGGCATGGTCCAGTTCTCGCCGGCCAGATGGAAGATCTTGGCCGCGTCCGCGATGCTACGTGGGTCGTACTTCACCTCGCGCGGGTTGATGCTGTAGACGATGTCAGCATTCTGGACGTCGATGGGGATGGCGATGGTCGGGTCATCGAGCTCATCCTGGAGCTCCTCCTCCATCCACTCGAGCGTGTCGAGGTAGTCCTCTTTGAGGACGCCCATCTGGTTGCCGATTTCCCACTGGTCCTTGCTGACTACCGCCACGCCCTCGGGCATGACTCCGACCGAAACCAGTAAGCCGCGCATCATGCGATTGAACGTAGCGAAATCAACACCCATCGGGCAGTTGATGGTGCAGCGGCGGCAGTTGGTGCATTTGCCGAAGGAGATGTCCTTCAATTCCTCCAGCTCTTCGTCAGTCCAGACGCTGCTGGCCTTGACCCACCAGGGGAATACCCGACCCGTCCAGTCGTAATGGCGCTTGAACAGTTTGCGCACACGGTCAGCCTTGTAGGCCGGCGCGTAGGTCGGGTCGTCCGGGTTGGCGAGCACGTAGTGACAGGACTCGGTGCACAATCCGCAGTGGACGCAGGCGGCAAGGGAACCGACAATCTGTCGATTCAGCTTCTGACCCAGCCGATCGAGGACTACCTCAGCCTTGTGCGATCTCTTTCTCATTGGGCTCATGGAATCGCGTCTTTCGTTGCGGGCCTAGCTGCTGGCCGATCCGCGCTGCATTGGCGACACACCCCGGTAGCCGAGAGTCTTTCCCAGGTAGTAGCGCGTGAACGGGTAGTAGAGGTAATGGGAGATCTTGCTGAATGGTACGTAGATCAGAAAGAACGCCGTCAGGATGAAATAGGTCAGCAGGTGCCACTCGCCCGCGGACGCATCGTTGGGGACGGAAAGGAAGGCGAAGAAGAACCAGACCGTCAGCAGCACCAGCGAAAAGTAGTCATCGGGAGAGCTGATCGCTCGCATATGGAGGTTGGTCACGCGTCGCACGATCCGGGCGAGGCCGACCATGCATGCGGCACCGATGATCACTTGAAGAGCAAGCACCAGATTCGCGCTCTCCAGCAAACCAGGGGCGTACGGGATGATGAACGAGAGGCCGATGGCGGTTGTCACCCCCAGGTGAAACACGACGAATTGAACGTAGAAGAACGGATGCGTCCGCGTGCTTTCCATGGCCCAGGGCATGGCGACGTTGGCCCAAGAATAGAGGATGGCTTTGGTCGGAGTCGCGCTGCCCTTTCCTGTCGGTCCCTGGCGCTCCTTGCCGGCCTTGAACCGGAGGAACCAGATGACTCTCGTGATGTACACGAGTGCCATGAACCCCAAGGCTACCTCCTGCAGCGTGTGTTCTGAGAAGTGAAGGAGCTCGCTCATGGTAGGTCTTCTCGGCTAGTTCAGGGCCGCTAGCGCGGCCTCGTAGGATTTGTATTGGGGGGTGTCGAGGACGCAGATCACGACCTCTGTCAGGCTCGTGTCGCCCTGGAGGTGATCCTTCAGTACCTCCAGCATCACCTTGGCGGAAAGACTCGGCGGAATCCCGTAATACCCGGAGCCCATCGCTGGGAGGGCGAGCCTCTGGACGGCCTTGTCCTCAGCACACCTAAGTGCACTCTGGACCGTGGTCCTGAGCTTCGCCTCGATATCCTCTTCCTGAAACCGGGGGCCTACCGCGTGGATGATGTGCTCCGCCTTCATCTTTCCAGCCCCTGACGCGATAGCCTCGCCTGTCGCCACCGGTCCGAGCTCATCCAGCTCCTTCTGCACCGAAGGGCCCCCGCGCACCGCGATTGCCCCCCCGAAGCCCGACCCGAGGACGAGATCCGATTGAGCATAGAAAACAAAGGCATCGACCTCGAGATCAGTGATGTCACCCCTGACCAGCCGGACGACGCTATCGTTGATCCTTCTACCCTCCATTACTGCTTCTGGCATGGCGTTCTCACAGTTTTCTCTCCAACAACCCAGAAAACCCGATTTTCGGCCTGTGTTATCCGCTTTTCGAGGAAAAAAAACCTCGCGGGCTCTGAACCGTGACCCCTGCATCCCTCCCTGAAAGAACGGTGTCAGACCCACGAAAATGGTACCACGAAATGGTTCGTGAAGCCGTCCTGGAATTCGCGCAGATTGGCCTTCAAATCGCATGAACACAGGGGGAATCCCGACCTGGCCGTGGCGCTCGAAATCATGAGGAAACGAGGCGACCCAAGGGACTTCGCCACCGGGGCTTTCTGGTCGGATCAGGGGCCGCGGACCCTCCCCATCCGTATCGCTTTCCGCCGGATTCACGAGAGCAGCAATCCGGGGCCACGGCAAATCTCTCGGCCTTCAGATTCCTGGTATCTCTGACGCCCGACAGTGAACTATGGCGAAACTCATAAAACCAATAACTCTGTGATGCAGGGAGGTGTGTGATCGCTGCCTTAAGCGGGAATCCCCTTTGACACCTACTGGCTGCATCCATAAAGTAGGAGTCACGAGTCCCATATTGATGCGGGTGTTCGATAAAACCCCGAAAGGTCTCACTGCTATGGGCGCAGAAGGCTCGGGCCTTCTAACGACGGGTCAAGCGGCGAAGCTCTGTTCGGTGACGCCTGACACCGTTCTGAAGTGGATCAAGAAGGGTCGACTTCCCGGGTCACGCACCGCCGGGGGGCACTTCCGCATCGAACGGCGAGATCTGGAGCCTTTCATCCCCGCCTCGCGGCTCTCCGGAAGCGCGTCGGAGCAGGTCCTGGGGCGCGTTGCTCGCGCATTGCGCTGCTGGGAGTTCCTCAAAGATCAGGGCGACGTTCGTGACGAGTGTCATCACTGCGTGGTCTACAAGGTGGGAGCAGAGCGCTGCTTCATCATGGCAGAGCTGAAGGGGGACATGGGGCACGCCCGTCACTTCTGCCAGAGCTCTTGTGAACCTTGTGTGTACTACCGCTGGGTCCAGGGTCTACCAGCCAACATCCTCGTCATCACTTCCGACAAGAGCCTGATCGAGAGTCTCGACGATGACGAACAGCATGGTTTGGCGCTGCGCTTCGCACGGAGTGCCTATGAGGCCTCGGCGGTCATTCATGATTTCCGGCCAGTTCTAGTAGCTATCGATGTGGAGCTGATCCCAGGTAGGGACACCGAGCTCCTGGATTCTCTTTCCGCCGATTCCCGTATCCCGGGCCTTCGGATCGTCATGCTGGTGCCGTCGGGCACCTCGTCCCGGAGGCGCGGGCAACTACTCGAGAAAGAAGGTGTCGTAGCCGTCTTGGAGAAACCACTCGGGGCCCAAGAGGTCGCGGAAATAGTAGGCAGCCTGCAGGTCGATTGCCTAGTGGAGAGTACCGTGAGCCTCTGACCCCTCAGCGACAAGGAGTGATCATGGCCACCCCCCAGCTTGAGCGCACGCCGTCCACCCTCGACGAGGATGGATTCCTCAAGACCATGTCGGAGTGGAACCCGGCAATCGCACAGGTCCTGGCCGAAAAAAACGACATCGGCCCACTCAACGATAAGCACTGGGCGGTCATCGAGTATGTGAAGGACTACTTCCAGGCACACGGAACGGGTCCGCCGGTCGTGAAGATCTCCAAGGTAACCGGTCTGAGCATGCAGGAGATTTGCGATCTCTTCCCCTGCGGAGTGGTCAGAGGTGCCTACCGGCTGGCCGGCCTGCCGCGTCCCGCGGGTTGTTTCTGAGTCCCCCACCTCGTCTCTGAGCTCGACCGGTGTTTCCTGAGCTCGATGGTTTCTTCTGAGCTCGATTCGCCGCGTCTGAGCTCATCAGGTCGCGTCTGAGTCCCTCCTTCGCCCGCGTGACGACGTGCGAACCTTGACCCCTCCTGCTGGTTCGCCGCGCACCCGGAAACCTAATACTATTAGGACTGCATTGTCTGATTGAATCCTTCCGCCACGAGGAGAAGACGCGATGGAGCCTCTGGACATTCTCAAGAATGAGCACGGCCTGATTCGGCAGTTCCTCGAAAACCTGGAAGAAGCGCTCAAGAAGCTGGAGATCGACCAACGACCACCACGGGAGTTCTTCGACCAGGCCATCCGATTCGTCAAGATGTTCCCCGAGGGTTACCACCATCACAAGGAAGAGCTCGTGATGTTCGTGCAGGTGGCCCAGAAGCACGCCGGCGAATTCGATGGTGAGATCGAGGCGCTGCGGCACCAGCACGAGGTGGCCCGCAACTACATCAGTGAGCTCGCCCTTGCTCTCAACGGCTATGAAGAGGGTGCTCAGGTCCAGACCGACAAGGTCATCGAGAATACCGCTGCCTATATCGCTCTGATGCGCAACCATATCCACAAGGAAGACCATAAGTTCTTCCCCATGGTTGCGGAAGCGTTGACCCCCGAGGAGATGGACGCCCTCATGGTGGAATTCGACAAGGCATCGGAGAAGGCCGGTCAGAACACCTTCGAAGAGGCCCACAAGCTCGTCGTTGATATGGGCTCGACATTGGTCCACATGTAGTCAGTAGTACGGTTTCCTCTCAAGGGCCAGGCGATCCTGGTAAGGCTCTTGGTGTATTCGATCTCGGCCGGCTGAGCGTTCCCGGCAGCCGGAGCGAATTTGAAGAGGGAGTCACCGAATGCTCGATGTCGTTCTTGTCTGTACGATCATCGTCGTTTTTCTGATTCTCTTCGCCTCCGAGAAGCTCCGGGTCGACCTCATAGCAGTTCTGCTGATGGTCCTCCTGATTGTGATCGGGCTTTTCCGGGATACTTTCCCGAATCTCGAGGAGGGCCTCTCGGGTTTCAGCAACGAGGCCACCGTAACGATTGCCGCGATGTTCGTGCTCAGCGCCGGACTGATGAAGACCGGGGCGATCAGCTGGGTCAGCCAGAGGCTGGCCCGTCTGGGCGGCGACAGCGAAATGCGGTCGTTCATCATCTTGATGGTGACGGTCGCGTTCGTTTCGGCCTTCATCAACAACGCCGCCGCGGTCGCCGTGTTCATCCCCATCACCATCAAGGCCTGTCGTCAGTTCAACATCAGTCCTTCCCGCATGCTGATGCCGCTGTCGTTCATCTCGATCATGGGCGGCACCTGCACCCTCATCGGAACGTCGGCCAACATCCTGGCCAGCTCCCTTACCAGGAACCTGGGACTTCCCGAGTTCGGCATGTTCGAGCTCAGTAGGTTGGGGCTCATCTTCTTCGCCGTTGGTCTCCTGTACCTGATCTTCGTGGCCCGGCGCATGCTGCCGGACCGTGCCGGGACGCAGGATCTGAAGGAGAAGTACCGGCTGGGCAAGTACATCACACGGTTGGTGGTAGGAAGAAAATGCTCGCTGATCGGGAAAACCCCCGTGGAGTGCGACCTGGCATCCACCTACGACGTCACCATCCTGAAGATCATCCGCGGGGAGGAGGAGATCTGGACCGGTCTCCGTGACAAGCAAATCCTGGAGGGAGACCAGCTCCTGGTACGAGGCTCGATCGACAACATCATGGAAATGAATGCGATGGAGGGCCTCACCATCCGCTCAGAGGACAAGTA
>JAUWSP010000108.1 GCA_030610025.1 Acidobacteriota bacterium
AGCCCAGATCGGAGGTATTCAGATCTTCGTTGACACTTCGAAAACCGTAGTCGACAAGGATCTTCTGAGCCTCTCGGCTCCAGAGATAGCTGACGAAGGCCTCGATCAATGGCTGCTGCTTGCTGGTGATGTTCTTGTCGATCCTGGCCACGATGGGCTCGGCCACGACTGTGCTTGGTGGGTAGACGATCTCGCCTCGGATGCGTCCAGTGGACGGGCCGCCGACCGCATCCTGTTCGTAAGCGATGAACACGTCTCCCGCTCCGGTATCGAAGTGCCGGTGCACCTGTCTCGCGTCAGGCAGTCGCACAAAGGCATTCCTCCAGATCCCCAGCAGTTGATTGAAGGCAACCTCCTGGTCTCCCGTCCGTCGCAGCCCGGAGCCATACTCGGCGAGGATCGCCAGATTGCCCAACCCCGAGCTCCTGGGGTCGCCATGAATCAGATCGACCCCAGTCCTGGCCAGATCTTCGAATCGGTGGATCGCCTTTGGGTTGCCCTCTCGGACGACGATCACCAGTGGTGTCCGGGCCAGAACACCCTGGTGTGATAGCTCCTTCCAGGATTTCCACGGCACGGGCAGGCGATAGGCATCGAGCTCCGACGAGACAATCGCGACTTCGGCAGGGTATCTGTCGAGAATCCTGTCCGTGATCTCACCCGAGCCAGCGAAGGTCGTGACGAATTCGACCTCCTCACCGTGCTCCTCCTGCCAGTGTGCCCGAAATGCAGGCAGGATGGCCTCCTGCATGACTTCGTCCAGGGTGCTGTAGCAATAGAGCACCACGAGTCTCGGGTGTCGAGTGGGAGACCAACCCAGTTTCGGGGCCAACCATGCCAGCACTACGACGGCTGCCACTACGACGGCGATAAGAACCCGACCCACCTTTCGACTCTTTCCATTTCCTTCGACACGACGCATGTGAGCCTCCAAGTCGGCCGCTCCTCTAGAACGGCCAGAACCAGGGGATCAGCGCGGTCGCCAGTAGCCAGAACAGAACATTCAGCGGCGTACCGACGCGCGCATAGTCGGAGAACCGATACCCACCCGGCCCATAGATCATCAGGTTGGTCTGATAGCCAATTGGAGTCATGAACGACGCCGAGGCAGCGAAGCACACCGCCATGAGAAACGGCCGCGGATCCACTTCGAGGGCTGCACCCAGACTCAGGGCAATGGGAGTCAGGATGATCGCGGCCGCATTGTTCGAGATTGCCTCGGTCAGCAAAGAGGTGGAGAGGTAGAGCATGGACAAGACCGCGTAAGCCATCACGACAGCCGGGAAGAGGCCACCCACAGCCAGGAGCCCCGAAGAAAGGAACTCCGCAGTTCCTGTGGATACCATCGCCTGCCCCACCGGTACGAACGCCGCAAT
Source organism: Acidobacteriota bacterium (assembly GCA_030610025.1). Taxonomy (GTDB): domain Bacteria; phylum Acidobacteriota; class Thermoanaerobaculia; order Multivoradales; family JAHEKO01; genus JAUVRX01. The sequence continues at coordinate 1,377 of JAUWSP010000108.1, forward strand.
CAAGATCAACACAGACCAGTTCATCGTCCGGTAGACCCGCTGCGGCGTCACCGCACCCACCAGGAGAAGCACGATCGCCGCGCAGGGTGCGCCGAGCGCGATTTCGACCACGTCGAGAGCGGCAAGAGCCACCACTAAGGGCAAGAGAACGAATACGAGCCACCAGAATCTCCCGCGGCGCAGGGAGAGATCCAGCTCGGAGGTGACGACCAAAGCCCCGGTTCGTCGCAGCTCACTCAATCGCCCTTCGGGGACGAGCATCAGGAGCGAGTCGGCAGCCTGCAGAGGCACACGGCCCACCTTGGTCCTCAGCGTTGCGCCGACTCGGCGGATCGCCAGAACGAACCCACCGAACTGGTTCCGGAAATCGATCTCTCCAAGTGTCTTCCCTATCATCCGGCTGGTCGGAGTCACGATGCCTTCCACCACCATCGAACCCTCCGAGGCGAGCTCTTTGTCCTCCAGCTTGACGTCGGGCAGGAGCGCTATCCCCTGCTCTCGTCGCAGCCTCAGGAGATCATCTGCCTTCCCCTGCACGATCAGCTCATCGCCCTCCTCGAGTGGCATGGTTTCGATCCTCTCGATGTCTCGTCGCTTGCCCCGCAGGAGCTCGAGAACCTGTATCCCATACCGCTCGTTGATGGCTGCTTGCTTCAGGGTCTTTCCCGCCAGCTTCGACCCGCTGACCACCTGGACTTCCGTCAGGTAGGCGCCCAGGCCGTACTTGCCCGTCAGGGCGGCGGCAGCGCCCCGGTCCGGCAGGAGTCTTGGCGCCAGAAGAAAGAGGTAGATCAACCCCACGACCAGGAATACGATCCCCAGCTTCGTGAACTCGAACATCCCAATCGCCGGCTCACCGACCTCCTCGATGATCGAGCTCACCAGCAGATTGGTAGAAGTTCCAATCAGGGTCAGGGTGCCGCCGAGGATCGAGGCGAACGAGAGGGGAATGAGCACCTTGCTCGGGCTGATCTCGAGGCGGCTGCACAAGATCATGATCAACGGAATGAACATGGCAACGACAGCCGTATTGTTGAGAAAGCCCGACGCCAGCCCCGCCGCTACGAGAATCGCCGCCACAGCCAGCCACTTCCGATGTTGCACCCGCCGACTCAGGTAGTCCGCGACAATCTCCAGGACACCCGTTGTCGTGACAGCGGTGGCGAGCACGAAGAGGGCTCCAATCGTGATGACCACCTTGTTGCCAAATCCTGCGAAGGCCTCGCCTGCGGGCACAAGGCCGACAGCTACCAGAACGGCCAGGAGTCCCAACGCCGTCACCTCGATCGGAAAGATCTCCCGAAAGAAGGCGACGAAAGTCACCGCCAGGAGCAACAGCATGACGAGGATTTCAAGTGTCATCGCCGAGAATCCGTCCGAGACCGGTTGGCGAAGGCTCTCCGCTGGACACAACGAGAGCCGAAACACTCTTCAGCCTCAGACTCTAGCAGCCCGCCAGCACCCCGGCAAGATTCGTCGAGATCCCCGTCGAAGCTCGACGGAACCGTCGAGCACCGCGAGTACCACACCGACTAGTCTTCTCTAAGCCCTTTGGAAACAACAGGTTATCCAAGTCCTAAACCTTGGCACGCGACCTGCAAAAAGCCCAATGATGACGATGTGTTCGAGAAACTCAACCTGGAAGTCGCAAGAGCTTTGTACCCCGTGCAGATGCTGCTTCCACTCACCCATAGCAGCGGAGAAAAGACCCCATGAGATCAAAACGAATCACCCTTGCAATAATGGTCATTCTGGTCATCGCAGCAGCCAACCTGATCGGTTGTAGCAGCTCATCATCGCCGACCGAGCCGTCGCCGCTCGACGTCTCGACGACAACCAACTCGAGCGCCCTCAGCGCGACTACCGCCGCTGCTCTGAACAGCGCCATCGATGACGAGTACAAGGCCAGGGCCTTCTACGATGCGGTGATCGACAAATTCGGTCCAGTCAGGCCCTTCCTCCCGATCCGAGACGCCGAGACAAGCCACATTGAGGCTCTTGTCAGGCTCTTCGACGCTTACTCCCTGAGTGCACCTTCCGACCCCCACGCCGGTCAGTTCGAGGCACCCGACACAGTGCAAGAAGCCTGTCAAATAGCTGTCCAGGCCGAGATCGACAACGCCGCCCTGTACGACGAGATCCTCGAAGGCGTGACCGAGGAGGACGTGATCATGGTGTTCGGGCGACTGCAAGCGGCCTCTCTCGACAAGCATCTGCCAGCTTTCAAGCGGTGTTCCTGATCACCGTCAAGAGCCCAGAAACGGAGGCCCGCGCGCTCCTGACAGATCAAGCCTGGTTCGTTTCCCCAGAAACCCAGACTGTGGCGACGACACGAGTCTCGAAACCGAGGCTCTCGTAGAGCCGATATCCGGCTGGGGTCGCACCAAGGAAGAACCGCCGGGCGCCCTGGGATCGCGTCTCGGCCATTGCGGTCGATAGCAGGCGGCGGCCAATTCCGCGGCCCTGTCGATCGGGATCGGTACCCATCGCCCAGATGCCGGTAGTGTCTCCATGATGCGTCATGGTGACGGTGCCGACATGACGGCCCTCGGTCGAAGCAAGGAACACGTCCAGGCCCGGGCTCTCGACAAGTGGTGGTGGCAACACACGCCGGGCGGAATCTTCCGGCATATTGAAGGCGGCGCTGAGCACACCCACGCCACCGAGTGCACCCTCGGTCCCCGAAGCGCATTCGACGATGATGTCCTCGTTGCCAGCGGGCTCGATCGGAGCGTCGTCCCGAACCATGAACGGAAAGTCGACTGCTTGAACCAGTCCCAGCGCGGATGCGACTTCCTTCACCCGGTCCCCCGCTTCCGGGAACAGGATCGCCAGGAACGGCAACTCCCGTGAAAGGCAGGTGCGACAAGCATCGCCAAAGTGATCGTTGTCACTCGCCCCTTTTCCCGCGATCACGTAGTTGAGATCGGCGACCGGCTCGTTACAGATCGTCAGATCGCAACCCGGACGCAATACGGCTTCAAACTTCTCGGACTGGCCGAGAAAGCTAACGAGAGCTTCGGTCGTGAGTCGCCGGAGAACGGCTTCCGTCAATGGCTTCGACATATCGAACGAACCTCCAATCCAAGTCGAAGTAGCGCTGCAACAGTGGGGTGCCACAGCATACCCCATCCCACCTTCAGGTATAGACTCCCTGCCACAGCTCCCGACGGCACGATGTTTCCAGTTCTGTTTCAGGGAAAGGAGAGGACATTGCCGCATCCGAAAGTAGCGAGAAGAACAGTGAGGCTCCTGGGGCGCCTTTTTGCCCTCTGCTTGTCAGTAGGCCTCCTTGCCACGGAAGTAACGGCCGACACCTCGGCCGAAGAGGCAGCGGTGCATCACACGATCCAACGCTTTTTCGACGCAATGGCTGATCGTGACGCCGAGGCCGCCCTGGCGGTGATGATCCCCGAAGGGCGCTTCTTCTCGTTGCGAGAGGAGAATGGCGAGACGGCTTTGCGTACTTTCACCGCTCAGGAGTTCGCGCAGGGTCTGGAGACCCAGGAGCAGGAGCTGCTCGAACGCTTCTGGGAGCCCGAGGTCCGGATCCGTGGCGGAATCGCGACGGTTTGGACGCCCTACGACTTCTACCTGGACGGAGAGTTCCACCACTGCGGCATCGATGCGTTCGACCTGTTGAACGACGGCACCGGCTGGAAGATCACTGGCGGCGTCTACACCGTCGAGACTTCCGGGTGCCCCGAGAGCCCTCTGGGGCCTCCCGCGACAGACATTGAGTAAAATGAGCCGGCTTTCCTTTTGAAGATGTTGAAGAGCAAGACACCGCCCGGCCTGAGAGGCCAGCGGCTGCAAACTGACTGACCCACCTGATGATCGGCACAACACTCGCCCACTACCGGATCACCGCCAAGCTCGGTCAGGGCGGCATGGGAGAGGTCTATCGGGCCGAGGACAGAAAGCTCGGCCGCGACGTGGCTCTCAAGGTGCTGCCGTCGGATATGGCTTCGGATCAAGACCGTCTGGAGAGATTCCGCCGCGAAGCGACCACTGTTGCGGCCCTCAACCACCCCAACATCGTCACGATCTACTCCGTCGACGCCGCGGAACCGAGCACGGGAGAAATGAAGCGGCCGGACCCCGTGCCGGCCAGGGAGGGGGAAGCCCCAAGCCCTGTAATTCACTTCCTCACCATGGAGCTCGTCGCGGGCAAGACACTCGATGCTCTTCTGCCCTCTGGCGGTTTCGCTCTGGAACGCTTCTTCGACCTGGCGACGCCGATCGCCGACGCGCTGGCGAGCGCTCACGCTCGAGGCATCGTCCATCGCGATCTCAAACCGGCCAACGTCATGGTGACCGAAGAGGGCGACCGGGTGAAGGTGCTCGACTTCGGACTCGCCAAGCTCTCTGAGAGCGAAGCTGCGGACGGCCTGACACAGCTCCCCACAGAGGCGCTCACCCAGGAGGGGATCGTCGTCGGCACTCCACACTACATGTCGCCGGAACAGGCCAAGGGCGAGAGAGTGGATCCTCGGTCGGACATCTTCTCGCTGGGAGTCATGCTCTTCGAGATGGCTACCGGGCAGCGCCCTTTTCAGGGCTCCAGCTCGGTGGAGCTGCTCTCTTCCGTCCTCAAGGACACTCCCCCTCTGCTGACTGAGATCAAGCCCGAGCTGCCTCGCCATCTCGGACGAGTCATCGGTCGCTGCCTCGAGAAGGGGCCCGCCGACCGGTTTCAAACCGCGCAAGATGTCTTCAACGAGCTCAAGTCCCTGCGCAAGGAGACCAGCTCGGGCTCGACACCGACCATGAGCTCCCAGTCGGCGATTAGGCCTTCCGAGGTCGAGATTCCGTGGATCGCGGTGCTCCCTCTCAAGTGCAAGTCAGCGGATCCTGAGCTGGAGGACTTTGCTGACGGCCTGGCGGAAGACATCACCACCAGTCTGTCCCGCTTTTCCTATCTCATGGTGATCTCGAGAAACTCGGTCCAGAACCTCGATGCGCAATCCATGGATGTGCGCCAGATCGGCCAGGAGTTGGGCGCCCGCTACGTCATGGAAGGCGCCGTTCGCAAGGCTGGGTCGAAGATCCGCGCCAGCGTGCAACTTCTCGACGCGCAAACCGGGACCCATCTCTGGGCGGAGAGCTTCGATCGCAACCTGGAGGAAGCCGACATCTTCGAGGTCCAGGACGACATCACGGACCGCATCGTGGCCACGGTGGCTGACCCACACGGAGTTCTTGCCCGTTCGATGGCCGCTCCAACAGATTCGAAGGCCCCCGAGACACTGACCCCGTACGAGGCGGTGCTGAGGTTCTTCCTCTACCAGCAACGAGTCAGTCCAGAGGATCACCTGCCGACTCGGATCGCTCTCGAGCGGGCAGTGGAGCTCGATCCGGGATACGCCGACGCCTGGGCTGCCTTGACGATCGTCTTGCTGGACGAGGATCGGCACTCCTTCAATCCACGTCCTGACGCCCTCGACCGAGCTCTGGCTGCGGCGCAACGAGCTGTCGACATCGATCCAGCCAACCCCCTGGCCCACTTTGCCCTGGCTCACGCCTATTACTACCGAAAGGACCTGGGGGCCTTTCGTTCCGCCGCCGAGCGCACCATCGGACTCAACCAAAGAGACGGCAACTCCAAGGCAATGCTGGGCATTTTGATGGGCTACGCTGGAGATTGGGAGCGGGGTGTCGAGCTGACGACCAGTGCCATGGAGCGCAATCCCCACCATCCCGGCTGGTATCGCTTCACGACATTCTTCGACGCGTACCGCCAGGAACGCTACGCCGAGGCCCTGGAGATCGCACAGAAGATCAACATGCCCGACTACTTCGCCTCGCACTATGCGCTGGCGATAGCCCATGCACAGCTTGGAAACACTACCGAAGCCAAGCAAGCAACCGACGCCGTCTTGCGTCTCTGGCCGGATTTCGAGCAGGAGATCTACAGTGGGCACCTCGAGAAGTGGATGTTCGCCCAACCCGACTTGATCGACCACATCGTCCAAGGTCTGGAGAAAGCGGGACTGGCCGTGAAGCAACCCTGACCGACGAAGAACGCTTCGTCGATCTGTTTCAACGGCTTCAGCTGCCGATAGTAGACTCCTGAGACCACCGGACACTTACGAAGGGGGACCACAGTATGAAGAAACTCATCGCTGCAAGCGCACTCTTGATCGCTACCGCAAGCTTCGGTGCCGTGGATGTTCAGAAGTCGGGAAACTTTCCTGCCTCCATCCAGCGAATGGCCATCGCTCCCCTGCCCTGCAGCGAAGGAGTGAACTGCGTCAAGGTCGAAAAGCATCTCAACAAGATCGTTCCAAAGCTCTTCTCGAACGCTCAGATCGTCGGCACGGATGGCGTCAAGCAGGCCCTTTTCGAGAAGTCCATCACCGGGCTTTCGAAGGAGGCGGTCCTCGAGGTCGCCAAGGAGATGGGCTGCGACGCCGTCTTGCTGCCCGCTGTACTCGGTAGCGATCGCAAGGACCACTGGAACGCGTGGACGGACTACGACACCGGCCAGGTTCATGCCTCCGATTCTGCCTCGGTACAGAGCTCGGTCCAGGTCCTCATCCTGGACATGGAAGGCAAGCTCCTGATGAAGGGTCAAGCGGTCGGCGAGTCCTACCTCCAGACCGAACAGACCTATTTCGCAGAGAGTCAGTTCGACAAGATCTTCAGAAAAGCCCTGC
>JAUWSP010000472.1 GCA_030610025.1 Acidobacteriota bacterium
ACGACACCTGCACCGATGGCGTCATCTCCGATGCCATGGTTCAAAGCCAAATCGACATCCTGAACGAAGACTTCTTGGCCCTGGCTGGAAGCAACGGGGCTAACGGCGCGGATGCACAAATCCAGTTCATCCTCGCCGATGAAGATCCAGACGGTCAGCCGGCCACCGGCATCACTCGTGACTGCAACACCTCCTGGTTCAACGACAATGGCACCTATTGGAACACTCTCGCCTGGGATCCGAATCGCTTCCTCAACATCTATACGAACAAGGCCGGTGGGTTCCTGGGCTATGTGCCCTTTCTTCCGGCCGACTCTGGCGGTAGCCTGGTCGGGGTAGCGGGCGACCGTGTGGTCATTCTCTGGTCCGCGTTCGGTCGCGATTCCGATTCCGTACCCTACGATCTGGGCCGTACGGCGACCCATGAGATCGGGCACTACCTGGGCCTCGAGCACACTTTCAATCCTCAGAGCTCCTGTGGAAGCTCAGCTCCTCCTGGCTGCTATGGCGATGGTGACCTTCTTTGTGACACGGCGCTGGAATCAGTTCCCAATTTCGGCTGTCCCGCGAACCCGGTCACTTGCGGTTCCCCGGACCCCTTCCACAACTACATGGACTACACGGACGACCTCTGCATGGAAGAGTTCAGCGTCGAACAGACTCGGCGATCCCGCTGTTCGTTGGAGCACTATCGACCCGATCTCTTCGTAGTGGCGGCGCCAGTGATCTTCAGAGATGGATTCGAGTCCGGCGATTCGAGCTCCTGGTCGAGCGAGATTCCCTAGATTGGCTTGAATCGTTCGACTGCACGCCATCGGATCGACCTCCGCATCCGACGTGCGATACTCGGTGAACCATGTCTGAGGCCCCCTCTCAGCAGTCCCCATGGCAGGCCCGGCTTCACGAGATCATCTTCGAAGCGGAGACCCCGGCCGGCAAGGCCTTCGACGTCGCCCTGCTCGTCGCCATCGTTCTCAGCATCCTCGCCGTCTGCCTCGAAAGTGTCACAGAGATCCGTGCCGCGTACGGACCGCAGCTGCGAGGCCTGGAATGGATCTTCACGATCCTCTTCACCATCGAGTATGTCCTCCGGCTGCTCTCCGTCAGGCACCCCTGGAAATACGCTTTCAGCTTCTACGGGATCGTGGATCTCCTGGCGATTCTGCCGAGCTATTTGAGCGTCTTCATCGACGGGTCGCAGTCCTTGCTGGTCATCAGGGCGCTGCGTCTTCTTCGGGTTTTCCGTGTTCTCAAGCTCGCCCACTTCGTGGGTGAGGCGCGCATGCTGAATGCGGCCCTCAGGGCCAGCCTTCACAAGATTGTCATTTTTCTGGGTGTCGTCCTGGCGATCGTGGTGATCATCGGGGCCATGATGTACCTGCTCGAGGGATCCCAGAACGGCTTCGACAACATACCGTTGTCCATCGACTGGTCCATCGTGACCAGGACCACCGTAGGATATGGGGATATCGCGCCTCAGACTGTGGCGGGCAAGGTTCTCGCCTCTCTCGTGATGCTCCTCGGCTACGCCATCATTGCTGTACCGACCGGCATCGTGACTGTGGAATTGGCCAGCGCCGTCAAACACTCGGTGCGCACCGACGCGTGTCCGGATTGCGGCGCCGAAGGGCATGCCTCCGATGCCGTCTACTGTCGATACTGCGGCGCCTCTCTAGGCTGAAGCACTGGCCCCAGTTCGTCACCGAGCTCGGGCCTCGGGGCCTTGAAATGGGCTGCCACAGCCGGCCCGTTCGGTCACTCGATCCTGAGATAGGCGCGCAGCGCCGACCGGATCACATCACTGATACTCCGGTCATCTTCGAAGGCCCTCCGCCGAACCGCATCTCTCTCCACGCTGTCGAGATAGGCGCTGATTCTCGTGAAGCCCCCTGGAGTGACCGTTGTCTCTCCCCCGCGCGGGCCCAGTCTGGACCCTTTTCGAGGCCTGCCGCCCTTGGAACCGCCGGCTTTTCCGGGCTTGCTGCTCTGCTTGTCAGGGCTCAAAACTCTTTTCACTCTTTGTGTCTGCGCGTACCGATAGGCCCCGAGAAACACAGCACGGCTACGCATCGGCGCCGTGTCGTGCGTCCCCCTGACGACTAGACCGCTTCGGCGTGAGCGCCCAGCGCCTCCAACACGACCTCTTCGGTCAGCCAGCCCCTACGAGTCGCAAGCACCGCTATAGCCTCGACCGTTTTCTCGAGATCGAGATTACCTTCGCGGACCACCTTGAAGGCTTCACCTGCGGTGATGAAACCGCGACGCATGGCAGTCGTCAGGATCTTCATGGCCAGCTCATCAGGAAAGTCCCGCACCACCCGGTGCAAAACAGCACCGCACTCCGGATCCTTCTCGAGACCTGCCACGATGCCATCGAATCGAGGCTCCGTCGAATTCATCGAGCTCCCTCCTGACTTCGTCTCAGGAACTGATCCGGCGCCCTCTCCGGCGGCCGCGGCGGCACCAGCGGCGCTCCCAACTCCAGCGCTCGGCGGATGGTCTCCGCTCGAGAGGCGACTCGGCGGGTGGACTCCTCTGGGGCGTGCGAACTCTCGTCTGACGGCGTCATCGGCGGCGGGTCGGTTCCGAAGCGCTCTCGGTATTCCGAGCCCAGCGCCTCGAGTTGGCGACCTGCGATGCCCATCATGGAGCGATCCAGCACCGACCTCCAGAAGCTCATGGGCCACCTGCAGTCATACGGTGACCAACGTGTGAGCTGGTCGTGTATCAGGATCGCCATGAGCGAGCAGGCCATCGGCTCGACTTCGGCCAGTGCATTCAAGACCTTGGATGCCTGCCCCTTTCTCCAAGCAAGCGCCAAAAGGTGACTCTGCTTGCGGATCTCGTTCTCGAGCTCCTGGTGGTGGTCTGTCATCCGGCTCAGCCCTCCTCGTAGCAGGTTCACAGCACTTCAGTTCGCTATAACGCTATAGTACCATACTTTTATATTGCAATCGCATCATAGTACTATACAGCTATAAATGAACCTTGCAGCGCTGGAAGGACCACCTCCCAGAAGCGACCACAGATCCCGACTACGGCCTCCTCTTCTACACTGGCGCAGAGGCCGTGCCCTGGGCCATTCCTGATAGGGTGCATGCAGCCAAAGGCCTGCCAGGCGTCGTGCTGTTGGGACCATAGGCTCGGACAGCTCGCCCTCGGAATAACTCTCGATCTCCTCGGACCTTCAGGAGTGCACCATGCGACAGCCCTTGAAAGCGTCGGCCTTTCTACTCTCTCTTCTGGTCGTCTCCACATGCTGGCTCACTGCAGCATGCCCCCCCCTCCTCGCC
>JAUWSP010000100.1 GCA_030610025.1 Acidobacteriota bacterium
GCGGCGCTCGCGACTTCGTTGACGTGGTCGGGACACAGGGCATTGGCCGTGGAGCCGTTGAACGAGGCCTTCCGCCAAGCCCCTTTCGTTATCACTACGACCCCGGGGCGAATCGCGGATCCGACTTCCGCCAGGCAGACCACTTCACCCAGGTCGTTGCGAACTCGCACCCGGTCACCAGGCTCGATGTTGCGTTGCTGCGCATCCTCGGGGTGGAGCTTCACCCTCACTGGTCCCGAGGGGAGCTCCCCCAGGGTGCTGTTCGTGCGCTGCGAGGAAGCTGGAGTGATGAGAGCCAACGGATAGTCGGTCACCGGGTTCTCCAGATGTCGGTAAGGTGTTCCGCCCAGAACCTCCGGAGCCAGATGGATCTTGCCGTCGGCCGTGCGCGGAAATACGGTGGAGAACTGCACCGGGGCACCGCCCTCGAACTCGACTGGAAGGGTGCGCCCTTCCGCCAATCCCAACATGCGCGGTTGTTGGCCCGGCACCTCGATGGCCTCGACAGCCCGCAGTAGCAACTCCTCCTCGCTCCAGTGGAAGGGCGGATCGTCCCAACCCATGGACCGGCCCAGCTCTGCGAAGACGACCGCATTGCTGCGTGCCTCACCGGACGCCGGAATCACCGGCTTGATGCCTCCGAATGCGTAGCTCCCGTACCCGGCATGCAGATCGCTGCCCTCCAGGAACGTGACGGCAGGCAGCAGCAGATCTGCAAACGCGGCGGTATCCGTGAGCACCTGATCAAAGACCACAGTGAACAGATCGGGCCGGCTGAGTCCACGCAACACAGCGTTTTGGTCGGGCACAGTCGCCACCGGATTGGCGTTGTAGACGAAGAGCCCCTTGACCGGGGGCTCCAAATCATCGTTGAGCCAGCGACCGAGCTGCGTCATGTTCAGGCTTCGGGTCTCCTCCTCCATCTCGCCCAACAACCTCTGACGATCGAAGGAGTACGCACACGAGTTACTCAGCGTGTAGCCTCCACCTCGCACACCGAACTTCCCCAGAAGGGCCGGCATGGCCAGCACGGCAGCCACGGCCTGGCCACCGTTGCGATTGCGCTCCAGGCCCCAGCCACAACGGATGAGGGCCGGCTCCGAGCCGGCATAGATCTCGGCCAGTTGCTGGATCGATTTCGCCGGCACACCCGACACTTCCGCGGCCCGCTCCAGCGACCAGGTCTGTGCCTGCTCGAAGAGCGGCTCGAGCTCCACCACGTTGTGCTCGACGAAGGTCTCGTCGAGACGCCCAGTCCGCACGAAGTGGTCGATCATCGCCAGGGCCAGCGGCAGATCGGCGCCCGGCAGGATGGGCAAATGCAGGTCCACCTCCGCGTCCGAGAAGTTGCGTCTCGGATCTACGACGGCGATGAACGTGCCCCGACTCTTGGCTTCTCGGAGGTAGGGCACGAGGTGAATATTCGAGGTCTTCGGGTTGGCTCCCCAGATCACGATGCAACGAGCTTTGGGAAAGTCCTGGAAGGCCACTGTCGGCATCCTGCCGTACATCCCCCTGGCAACCTCGGTAGTCGGGGCCGCACAGATGGTCTTCTCCAGCCGCGAGGCGCCCATCTTGTGAAAGAAAAGGGCGTCCAGCAGATCGTCGCTGAGAAAACCATTGGATCCACCATAGTGAAACGGAACAATCGCCTCGCTCCCCCACTCGCTCCGGATCTCTTCGAAACGTCGCGTGATCTCCGCTACCGCCTCGCCCCAGGTGATGCGCTCGAAGCCACCCTCTCCCTTCGCGCCGACCCGACGCATCGGATACAGCAGGCGGTCCTCGTGCTCCAAACGGCGGTGGAAGCCGGCCACCTTGCTGCAGATGAACCCGGCGGTGTCGGGATGATTGCGACCGCCACCGATCTTCTGCACTCGGCCTTCCTGCACCACGGCCTCGAGGGCGCATGCGTCCGGGCAGTCCAGCGGGCAGGTGGTACGGAGTATTCGTCTCGACATCGTCAGAAGCAGCGGCCGTTGTAGTCTACGATAACCGGCCCCGACGCACGTTCCGGGCCAGAGTTGCACGATCCAGTTAAGCTACGTCACCCATCATGAGCCGTTTCAAAAGCCTCCGCACCGTGCTCGAAATGATCAAATTCGAGCACACCCTGTTCGCCCTGCCGTTCGCCTTTCTCGGCATGATGTTGGCAGCCGAGGGCTGGCCCGAGTGGCGCGTCGTCGGCTGGATCGTTGTAGCGATGGTCGGAGCCCGCAGCGCCGCCATGGGCTTCAACCGCCTGGTCGACCGGACGATCGATGCGGCCAATCCGCGAACTGCCGACAGGGCATTACCAGCTGGGCTGGTCACTCCAGCCTTCGTCGGACTTTTCGTGGTGGCCAGCTGCCTGGTCCTCGTCTTCGCCGCCTCTCGACTCAACCCCATGGCCCTGGCGCTGACGCCTTTTGCGCTGCTCATCCTGCTCGGCTACTCGTACTCGAAGAGATTCACCCACTGGTCCCACCTCGTTCTTGGCCTTGCCCTGGCAGGAGCCCCCGTTGGAGCCTGGGTCGCAGTCCGCGATGACATCACGGCTACTCCTCTTGTTCTGGCTGGAGCCGTGCTGCTGTGGGTCGCGGGCTTCGACGTCCTCTACGCATTGCAGGATCAGGAGTTCGACCTCGTCGCCGACCTTCACTCGGTTCCGGTCCGATTTGGCGAGGTTGCAGCGCTCTGGATCTCTGGCCTTCTCCACCTGGGAATGATGCTGCTATTGGCTCTGTTACCCCGTATCTACCCACCTGGGCTCGGCGTCGGATACTGGGTCGGATTCGCCGGGTGTGTGGTACTCCTGACCTATCAACATCGAATCGTGCGACCGGGCGACCTGTCACGGCTCGATGCCGCTTTCTTCCAGGCCAACGGCTTGCTCGCAGCCTGGTTGTTTCTCTCGACCGGGGTCGATTTCTGGCTGCGCGGGTAGGGATCAGGGCAAGGGTCTCAGCTCCGATGCCACCCGCATACCCTTGATATACTGCCGACCCTTCGACCGGACCCGTCACTCCATGACCGCTCAAATCAGGCCTGAACTCTACCCCGAACCGCTACGCGAGCTGGCTGCCAAGGTGAGAGCCGGTCAGAGACTCGACGATGAGGACGCCCTGCTCTGCCTGGAGACGCCACACCTTCTCCATCTCGGGCAACTGGCGAATGCAGTCAGGCTCCAAAAACACGGCGACACAGCCTTCTATAACGTCAATCGGCACATCAACCCCACCAACATCTGCGTCTATACCTACAACTGCAAGTTCTGTAGCTTCGCGGCGCTTCCCGGCGAGGATCACGCCTGGGCCATGTCCCACGACGAGGTCTACGAGCATGCGGCGACGCAGGGTGGCGATCAGGCCACCGAGTTCCACATTGTCGGGGGTCTCCACCCCGACTTGTCTCTCGAGTGGTATCTCGAGATGTTACGGGGTCTGACGGAGCGTTTCCCAGAGGTCCACCTCAAAGCCTTCACGGCCATCGAGATCGGATGGTTCGCCAAACGCGAGGGAATCAGCATCGAGGAGGTGTTGTTACGGCTCAGAGAAGCCGGCCTCGGCTCGCTGCCGGGAGGAGGCGCAGAGATCTTCCACTCGGAAGTACGCGAGATCATCTGCGACGGCAAGTTGGATGCTGACGAGTGGCTTGAAGTTCACCGCATCGCCCACGGTCTTGGGATTCGCAGCAATTGCACGATGCTCTACGGCCACGTCGAAAAGCCAGAGCACAAAGTGGATCATCTGCTGAAATTGCGACAGGTTCAGGACGAGACCGGTGGCTTCAATGCCTTCATCCCATTGGCCTACCATCCCGAGAATAATTACCTGGGCTTGACGTACCACACCACCGGCAGTGAGGACCTGCGACATCTCGCTACCTCGCGGCTGGTGTTGGACAACGTTCCCCACATCAAGGCCTATTGGATTATGCTCACACCCAGGCTGGCGCAGGTGGCCTTGAGCTTCGGCGCCGACGATATGGACGGTACCGTCGTGGAGGAGACGATCTACCACATGGCTGGCGCCCAGACCGACCAATCTCTCTCGCGCTCGGAGTTGGAGCGTGTTGTCCGAGAGGCGGGTTTCGTTCCCGTCGAACGCGATACGCTCTACAAGCCGCTGCGGCAATCTCCGGTAGCAACCTGATCATGAGCAACGACTCGCTTCCCTTCCATTACCTGGCCGTCGATGGTCCCATCGGCGTCGGCAAGACTTCCCTGGTCGAGAAGCTGGCCCGACGATTCGAGGGCGTCAAGATCCTCGAAGATGTCGACAACCCGTTTCTGCCCGATTTCTACCGTGACCGGCCGGGAGCGGCTTTCCAGACCGAGCTCTATTTCCTTCTTTCACGCTTCAAGCAGCAGCAGGACATCGCTCAGCGAGAGCTCTTCGACCGTCTGCTCTTGAGTGACTACACGTTTCCGAAGAATCGGATCTTCGCGTATCTCAATCTGTCGGATGACGAGCTGTTACTGTTCGACAAGCTCTACACCCTGCTGGAGCCCCAGATTCCAGTACCGGACCTTGTTCTCTACCTGGTCGCCGATCTGGATACCTGCATGAAGCGTATTACCAAGCGGGAGCGGAACTTCGAACGGGACATGTCCGAGGAGTACCTGACGGAGTTGATCGACGCGTACCATCACTACTACCATTACTACAACCGGTCGCCACTCCTGGTGGTGGATACGCGCAATCTGAACTTCGTCGACCGGTCTGAGGATTTCGAGGAGCTGGTACGCCAGCTCCAGAGGCCCACCAAGGGCACGCAGTACTACATACCGCTTGGATCCCAGTAGGGACCGAGACGGAAGAAACCAGCACCGTCGGCTGACGAGTGCGATCACCTGGGGCCTGATCCCGATACCGGGACAGACACCTCGAAGTGTGGTGACCGATTCGTACGGTTGGTGGTACTTGTGGCTCTTCGAGCCCTTCTGTCTTGTCGCGGACAGAAGGGCTCTTTTGATGTCGGCTCGAACAAGGAGGTTCTCGATGGATGAAAACAGCAACGAGCGACCGAGCAGGCGCGTCAGCGTTCCCTGGGTGGCGAACGCACCAGCCCGCGCCGAGCGCCTGGTCATGATGACGGCCTACGACTTCTCCCAGGCTCGCCTGGTGGAGCAGGCAGGTGCCGACATCGTGCTGGTGGGTGATTCCCTCGCCATGGTCGTGCTGGGCCACAGCGACACCCTTTCGGTGACCGTGGATGAGATGCTTCACCACGTCAAGGCCGTCAGGCGAGGGGTGGTGAATCCGCTGCTGGTAGCGGACATGCCGTACGGCTCGTTTCACCTCGGCTGTCAGCAGACCGTGGCCGAAGCTGTGCGCTTCATCAAAGAGGCCGGCGCTCAAGCCGTCAAGATCGAAGGCCATCGGCCGAAGACCGTGGCTGCACTGGTAGAGGCCGAGATTCCCGTAATGGCGCACCTTGGCCTGACTCCCCAATCGATCCACAAGCTGGGTGGCTTTCGAGTTCAGGGTCGTGGCGATGGAGCGCGCAGGAAGTTGCTGGAGGCAGCCCGTGAGCTCGAGGCGGCCGGAGCCTTCTCCCTGGTGCTCGAGTGTGTGCCCGCCGACCTGGCCTCCGAAGTCACTGCGGCCCTCGAGAGTCCGACCATCGGCATCGGAGCTGGCCCGGATTGCGACGGCCAGGTGTTGGTCTTTCACGATCTTCTCGGGCTCGAGGACCGGCTCTCTCCGCGGTTCGTCCGACGCTACGCCGAGCTGGGAAGCGACGCGCGGCAAGCGCTGAGCGCCTTCGCGGATGACGTGCGTCACGGCAGGTTCCCCTCCCCTGAGGAAAGTTACGACGACCCGACGCTTCTCGGTGCCGAGCCCATCAGGAAGATCTACGGCTGAGTCCGCCTGAGAGAACAGATGAGATCAAGAGCCCTACCTGACACGAGGTGCCATCGTGGAAACCGTACGCTCGGCTGACGAAATCCGCAATTGGGTGGAGTCCTGGCGGCTCGAGAACCGCTCGGTCGGTTTCGTGCCGACCATGGGAGCCCTACACGAAGGGCACCTGGCTTTGGTACGCCATGCGTCCCAGCTAGCCGATCGAGTCGTCGTGTCCATCTTTGTCAATCCGACGCAGTTTGGAGCCGGAGAGGACTTCGAGCTCTACCCAAGGAGCGAAGAGCAGGACTCCGAGCTCCTTCAGGAAGGTGGCTGCCACCTGCTCTTCCTACCCGAGCCGTCGACGATCTACCCGGATGGTCACAGCACCTACGTCGAGGTGGAAACACCCGCCGAGCGACTCGAGGGCGAGTTCCGACCGGGCCATTTCCGCGGCGTCGCCACGGTCGTAACCCAACTGCTGAATCTGGTGCGTCCGAACGTCGCGGTATTTGGTCAGAAGGACGCCCAGCAACTGGCGGTGGTCAGGCGTCTGGTTCGAGACCTGCACCTGCCGGTCGAGATCGCAAGTCACCCTACCGTCCGCGAGCCCGACGGGCTCGCCATGTCGTCTCGCAATGCCTATCTGGCGGCAGACGAGCGCACTGCAGCGTCTGCGATCTATCGCTCACTCAGCTCTGCCCGACAGAGGATCGAACAGGGCGAGCGATCGGCGGAAGCCATCCGCCATGTGCTCAGTGAGGTTCTCGAGCGAGAGCCCCTTATCGACATCGAGTACGCCGAGGTCGTCGAGGCCGACACCTTCGAACCGATCCGCCGAATTCGCGGCAGTATCGTCATGCCAGTCGCAGTCCGAATAGGCACAACAAGACTGATCGACAACTTTTCCCTGGAGGTCGATGGATGAATCGCACTCTGCTCAAATCCAAGATCCACCGCGCCACGGTGACGGACGCCGACCTCGATTACGAGGGGTCCATCAGCATCGACCCCGTCCTGGCACGGGCCGCAGATTTCGTTCCCTTTGAAAGGGTCGAGATCTACAACATCACCAATGGCGAGCGATTCGCCACCTACTTCATCGAGGCTCGCGAGGGGTCGGGAGAGATCACACTCAATGGGGCCGCGGCCCACAAGGCCGGGCCCGGTGATCTGGTGATTATCTGCAGCTACGCGGAGTACACCGAAGAGGAGGCTCGGGGCCACGAGCCGAAGCTCGTCTACGTCGACAGCTGCAACAAAATACAGCGAAAAGCCGTAGCTGTAGCCTGAGGGCCACGAATGGTAGTCTCTCGGCTGGCCGGGCCAGCCAAGCAGTTTGGCCGATCCCGGTCCCTGCCTTGAAGCAGTCACTTTCACGCAACTCCAAGGAGTTATCCATGAAGCTTGCTCACCTTCCACTTTCCCTTTCCATCTCCGCTCTGCTTCTCGTGATGGGCCTGTCGGGCTGCGCCCAGTCCGAGCCCGAAACGGCACAGGGTCCCTCGGTACCTGTGGCCTACCCTTCCTCCGAGCGCATCGACCACATCGACACCTACCACGGAGTCGAGGTTGCCGATCCATACCGCTGGCTCGAGGACGTCGATGGTGACAAGACAGCCCAATGGGTCGCAGACCAGAACGCCGTCGCCCAACCCTTCCTTGAGGCCATCCCCGCTCGGGACACGATCAATCAGCGTCTGACCGAGGTCTGGAACTACGAACGATTTACCACCCCGGTCAAGGAGGGTGGACACTACTTCTACCGGCGCAACGATGGCCTCCAGGATCAAGACGTCTTGTACGTGACCGATTCTCTAGACGGTGAGCCCCGGATTCTCATCGACCCCAACACCTTCAGCGACGATCGGACTGCCTCGATGACCAGCTTCGTGGTCAGCCCGGACGGGAGTCGGATTGCCTACAGCATCTCCGAGGCCGGCTCGGACTGGCGCCACTGGAAGGTCCGCGAGGTGGAGACCGGTGAGGACCTCGACGACCGCCTCGACGGCATCAAGTTCTCAGGCGCCTCCTGGTCGACCGATGGCGAGGGCCTCTACTACAGCCGCTATCCAGAGAATGACAGCGGCGATGCAGACGACTCGCAGCAGGTCTCGGTCTACTACCACCGGATCGGAACACCGCAGGCTGAGGACATCCAGGTCTACTCCATCACCGATCATGAAACCCGCAACCCTTACGCCGACCTGACGGACGACGGACGCTACCTGATTCTCGGCGTCTTCGACGGCTACGACTCCAACGGTGTCTACTACCAGGAGCTCGGCAAGCCCGACGCGCCTGTGGTCAAACTGCTCAACGAGTGGGACGCCCTCTACGACCTCCTGGGCAACAAGGACGACGTCTTCTACTTCTCCACAACCCACGACGCGCCGAAGTACCGAATCGTCGCCATCGA
>JAUWSP010000057.1 GCA_030610025.1 Acidobacteriota bacterium
CGTTCAACCAGGCGACGGGCTCGTGATCGCGTTCTCCGGAGGCCCGGACTCCACGGCCCTGCTTTGGGCGATGACCCGGGTCGCACCACAGTTGGATCTGAAACTGACTGCCGCGCATTTGGACCACGGCCTCGACGAGGACTCGGCTCGAAGGGCGCAGTCCGCCTCTCAACTCTCCGACTCAATGGGAGTTCCGCTCTGGATCGAGCGTCGCGAAGTCGCACCCCAGAAGGTTACCGGAGAGAGCTTGGAAGCCGCCGCCAGAAGGGTCCGCTACGGCTTTCTCGAGGAAGCTCGCAATCGTTTCGATGCCGCCTTCATCATGACCGCACACCACGCGGACGACCAGATCGAGACGGTCCTGCTGCGCCTTGGCTTTGGCACCGGCCTGGCCGGACTCGCAGGCATGGCCGCTCGGCGGGATCGCATCCTGCGCCCGTTGCTTCGCTGTACCCGCAAGGAGTTACTGGACGTGGCCCGAACGGCAGGCCTGAATCCTGTTGTCGATCCGACGAACTTCGACCTCGCGATGCCTCGAAATCGCCTCCGACATCTTGTCATTCCACACCTGGTGGCCGAGGATCCCCACCTTTGCGATCGCCTGCAGAGACTGTCGAGGGCAGCGGGACAGGCCCAGGGTCGGTTGGAACGGTTCCTGGACCAGCATCTCGATCTGAAAACCGAGCCATCGGAGACGAGCGTCCGATGGAGGCGGCTCGCGGAGCTACCCCTTCCGGCCCTTCCCTTTGCTCTTGGTCTGATGCACAGGGCTGTGGGCCTTGCCTACCCACCACCGAAGAGGGCACGAAACGATTTGTCTCGACAACTGCGTTCGTCCAGGACGATTGGTTGCGATTGCGGAGGTGGATGGCGGTGGGAGAGCGAGGGCAGCAGGGTGTGGCTTCGCAGGAGTCGACCGCGACAAGCTCCTTTCGCTTATACTCTCAAGGTACCAGGGGAGTGCGTCATCCCCGAGGCCGGTCTTCGGTTCCGAATGGAACCGGGGAAGCCGTCTCGATGGATGTTCGGACACTCGCCCCGACGGACAGGATTGGCATTGCCGATCGTCGCCGGTGACGAAGTTACGATTCGCAATCGGCGACCAGGCGACCGCTTTCGGCCGTTGGGTTGCGCCTATACGCGCCGTCTCAAGGATGTCTTGATGGACCGCCGTGTTCCGCGCCGCGAGAGAGATCGTCTCCCCCTGCTCTTCGTGGGCTCCCGTCTGGCCTGGATCCCCGGAGTGACTGTCAACGAGGACTTCAAGGTTGGGGAGGGCGAATCCGTCTGGGTGGCCCAGATCGACCCGCTGTAATCACCATGGATATCCGACCGCTTTTTGACGCCGCCATCATCCAGGACAAAGTCACCGAGTTGGGACGTCGCCTGGGAAGCGACCTCGGAGGAGCCGACCCCTGGATCATCTCCATCGTGGGTGGCTCGGTGCTGTTTCTGGCCGATCTCATCCGTGCAATCGAGCAACCCGTGCGATTCGATTTCATCCAGGTCCAGTACTCGGTCAGCGCCTCCGATGGCGATCTCCTGGAGATCCACTACCCTATTTCCCTGAACGTCGAGAACCAGAATCTGGTGATTCTCAAAGACGTGGTGGTTTCAGGAGTCATCGAGAACTACCTGTCCAGCCAGTTTCTCCAAAGAGGGGCCCGGCAGGTCCAATTCGCTGGACTGATCGACATCCTGGACCAGAGAAAGACCGATTTCCAACCCGACTACACGCTGTTCACGACTGAGCGCCAGGGGACCTTCGTAGGCTATGGTCTCAAGCACAAGGGCCGCTTCGGCAACTTGCCGTTCATCGGACTCGTAGAACATGAAAGCGACGCAGGTTGAAACCCCGTTGGATCGACGTCACCATCGCCCAACTTTGAGGAATTTGAATCTTGAACCCGACCGTTAGAACACTGATCGTCTGGATCGCGATATTCGTCGTGGTCATTCTGTTGTGGAACACCTTTCAGGCAGGCCGGGTGACTCGCTTCCCCCTGACCTTCACCGAGTTTCTCGAACAAGTCGAGCAGGGCCGGGTAGCGGAAGTCACCATTCGCGGCCAGGAGGTCTCGGGGACCTTCACCGAGGGTGGCCAATACGCCGAAGGGGACAACTTCTTCACCTATCTGCCCGAGTACCCGGACCTCGTCACCGAGCTGCGCGACGCCGGCGTGATCATCAAGGCCGAGGAGCCGCGAGAGAACCCGCTGCTGCAGTTCCTTTTCGGCTGGGCGCCGTTTCTGCTGATCATCGGACTGTGGATCTTCTTCATGCGCCAGATGCAGTCCGGTGGCAACAAGGCCCTCTCCTTCGGCAAGAGCAAGGCCAAGCTACTCAGCACATCGGGCAAGAAGGTGACCTTTCAGGATGTCGCCGGTGTCGAAGAGGCCAAGGACGAGCTCTCCGAGATCATCGACTTCTTGAAGGAACCGCAGAAGTTCCAGAAGCTGGGCGGCAAGATCCCGAAGGGTGTCCTGTTGATGGGACCGCCCGGCACCGGCAAGACCCTCCTCGCGAGGGCCATCGCCGGTGAAGCCGGCGTGCCCTTCTTCTCCATCTCCGGCTCCGATTTCGTAGAGATGTTCGTTGGCGTCGGCGCGAGTCGCGTGCGGGACCTTTTCGAGCAGGGTAAGAAGAATGCACCGTGCATCGTCTTCATCGATGAGATCGACGCGGTGGGCCGTCATCGCGGGGCTGGGCTGGGCGGCGGTCACGACGAGCGCGAACAGACGCTCAATCAGCTATTGGTCGAAATGGATGGCTTCGAGTCCAACGAAGGCGTCATCCTCATCGCCGCGACCAACCGGCCTGATGTTCTGGACCCCGCCCTGTTGCGGCCCGGTCGTTTCGATCGGCGAGTCGTGGTCGATCGACCGGACATCAACGGTCGCCTGGGAATCCTCAAGGTTCACACGAGAGAGATCCCGCTCTCCGATGATGTCAATTTGGAGGTTCTGGCCCGTGGCACACCCGGATTTGCCGGCGCCGACCTCGCCAACATGGTGAACGAAGCTGCCCTCGTCGCGGCAGGCCGGGAACGCGACAAGGTGGTCATGGAGGATTTCGAGTTCGCCAAGGACAAGGTCCTGATGGGAGTGGAGCGCAAGACTCTCATGCTGACCGACGAGGAGAAGAGAACAACGGCCTACCACGAGGCTGGTCACGCCCTGGTGGCAGCCTTCGTCGCGGGCTCCGACCCTCTGCACAAGGTGACCGTGATTCCTCGCGGCCGCGCACTTGGCGTGACGATGCAGCTCCCTCTCGAGGACAAGTACACCTATCGAAAGTCCTACGTGGATGGTCAGGTCGCCATTCTGATGGGCGGCCGAATTGCCGAAGAGTTGACCCAGGACGACATCACGACCGGTGCCGGCAACGACATCGAAAGAGCCACGGAGATGGCCCGACGCATGGTCTGTGAATGGGGCATGTCGGAATTGGGTCCCCTGTCGTTCGGCGGCAAGGACGAGCCCTTGTTTCTCGGACGCGATTTCAACCAGCGTGCCGACTACAGCGAAGACACCGCCATTCGCATCGACCGCGAGGTCGACCGAATCGTCCAAACAGCCTACGAACGTGCGCGCAAGATCCTCTCCGACAATCGCGCGCTGCTGCAGCGCCTGGCCGAGGAGCTTCTCGAGCATGAATCGCTGGACGGGCAAGAAGTCTACGACATCATCGAAGAGATGACTGGCAAGAACCTGCTTCCGACGCTGCCGGAACCCTCCACTCGAGGGGATCAAGCCGGCGGCGATGAGCTGGCCGCTGAGAAGGGGGCCTCAGAGCAAACCCCTACCGAAGAGATTCCAGACGACCCACTCGAGGTGCCGACTGGGCAAGAGTCCACACCCTCCGATCCTCTCCCGACAGCGGACTAGGCAACCCGATCGAAGCCCTGGACCCGTCTGCCTCATGACCACCGTCGCTACTCGACAGCCCGCCAGCGAAAGGCTTGTCTGTGCCAGCGGCCGGATTCTCGAATTCGAGAGGACACCTCTTGTCATGGGAGTCTTGAATCTGACTCCCGACTCCTTCAGCGATGGTGGTCTGTGGATGGATCCCCCTCGGGCCCTGGCCCGGGCCGAAGAAATGGTCGCCCAGGGGGCGGATCTGCTCGACCTCGGCGCCGAGTCGACCCGACCCGGGGGAGGGGTCTACGGAACCGGCGCGCAAGGCGTTCCCGCTGAAGAGGAGTTGAACCGCTTGCTACCGGTCCTGGAGCCCCTTCGGGAGTTGGTTTCCGTGCCCCTCTCGGTGGACACCCGCAAGAGCCGTGTGGCCAGAGTCGCACTCGAAGCAGGCGCCGACCTCATCAACGACATCAGCTGCCTGGCCGACCCAGAGCTCGCGGTCGTGGCAGCCGAGTGGGGGTCGCCTCTCATCTTGATGCACAGCCGGGGAGACCTGGCTTCGATGCAGCGGCAGATCCACTTCGACGATGTGGTCGAGGACGTCATCCAGGAACTGGGCGAGGCCGCAGACCGAGCTTGCGACCGAGGTGTCACTCGCGACAAGATCGTGATCGACCCGGGAATCGGTTTCGGCAAGAACGGGCCGCAGATCCTGGAGCTCCTGCGGCGACTCGGTGAGCTCCAGCGACTCGATCTACCGATTCTCGTTGGAGCGAGCCGCAAGAGCTTCATCGGGGCGATCACCGACCAGCCGGCTGACGCCAGGCTGGCCGGAAGCCTGGCAACGATAGGCTGGGCCGCATCACAGGGTGCGGCCATGGTCCGGGTCCACGACGTGGCAGAAACCGTGCAGTTCCTCGAGGTCTGGGAGTCCATCGACGCGGCAGGAGGACTGCAGTGAGCCTGGCGGATTGGCTACAGATCGTGACCTGGCGGGACGTGCTGGACATTGCGCTCGTCGCGCTGGTGATCTACAACCTCCTGCTGCTCATTCGTGGCACGCGGGCCGTTCAGGTCATCCTGGGAATCTTGTTTCTCGTCGCCGCCTCGTATCTTGCCGGAGTCGCGGATCTCGTAACTCTTCAGCAGCTCCTGGGCAACTTCATCCTTGTCCTGCCCCTGGCCATTATCGTTCTCTTCCAGCACGAGATCCGCCATGCCCTGGCCAGTTTCGGTCGCAATCCACTGTGGGGCCTCGGTACCCATCAGCAGGTCGAATCGACGATCAGTGGAATCGTGACGGCGGCCACGACCCTTTCTGACCGGCGCATCGGTGCGTTGATCGTCATTCAACGATTGGAAGGTCTACGAAACTATATCGAGAACGGGGTCGAGATCGATGCTCGGGTGAGCTACGACCTGCTGATCAACCTGTTCAGTCCCGAGACTCCCTTGCACGATGGCGCGGTCATCCTTCAGCAAGACCGCATCGCCGCCGCGGCCTGCTTTCTTCCCCTCTCCTTGAATCCCGAGATCTCCAAAGACTACGGAACGCGACATCGGGCCGCCCTGGGCATCTCCGAGGAGGCCGACGCGTTGGCTGTCGTGGTCTCCGAGGAGACCGGCTCCATCTCGATCGCCATCGGAGGTGAGCTTATTCGCGACCTGGATTCCAAGAGCTTGCGCAATGCGCTGTACAAGTACCTGATCACCGACCTGGGCTCGCTGCCGGAGAAACAGCTTTGAGCGAGGCTAGAAGCATCTGGGGCTTGCGCCTGCTCGCACTCGCGTTGGCAGTGACCGCATGGTTCGTGCTTTCCGTCGAGAATCGAGAGCCCACCAGCGAGAAAGTGGTCGAGGCCACGGTCCGCTACGACAACTTCCCCGGGCTGATCGTCGTCCAGCGAGTCGAATCGGTCAGGGTCGGCATTCGCGGTCCCAAAAGCCGCATTCTCAGCCTGAATCCCTACGTGGTCGATGTCTTCGTCGAGCTTCCCTATCCGGCCAGTGGATCATTCGACGTTCCCCTGACAGCCGAGAACGTAATCCTGCCCGAAGCTCTGGAAGTCGTCTCCATCGAGCCCAACATCATCCACCTCGAGCTCGACGTCGAGAAATCGGATCTGCTGCCAGTCACACCCAGGCTGGAAGGCGAGCCGGCGGCCGGAGCCAAAGTTCGCATGGCCGAAGTCATCCCTCCACGCGTCCTCGTCAGGGGCCCAGAGACGATGCTGAACACCATAGACGCCCTGTTCACCACGCCTGTGGACCTCACAGGACATGCCCTCGATTTCCAGGAGCAGGCGGCTGTCCTGCCCCCGGATCCCCTGGTCAATGTGGTGCAGCCGGCTGTCGTAACCGTCCGAATCTCGATGGAGATTCCAGGCGCCGATTCCCTCACCAACCCGAGCGACTGTGAACAATGACCACTCCCCCACCTTCACTGCGTCTCTTCGGGACGGACGGCATCCGTGCACCGTTTGGAACCTTCCCGCTCGACGAGCAGACCGTCGGCCGAATCGGCTACCACCTGGGGCTGATGCTCGGAGAAGCAACGACCAACCCGCTGGTCATTCTCGGAGGCGACACGAGACAGAGCACCGAGCCGCTTTGCGACTGGATCGCGGCAGGCCTGCGTCACGCCGGAGCTCGACACTGCTATGGAGGCACGCTGCCAACTCCCGCGATCGCGCTGCTCGTCCGCCAACGGGGCGCAGCCGCCGGAGTCTCCATTTCTGCTAGCCACAATCTGCTGCCCGACAACGGCATCAAGCTCTTCGATCACCTGGGTTTCAAATGGCAGGAGCCGGCCGAGGAGGCCCTCGAGGAGCGACTCTTCAATCACCCGGACCAGGCCGAGGATCTCGCTCCGACCCAGCTGGAGCTGGATGATTCCCTCGCCAGTGACTACCGCCAGGCTCTCGAACGCCCAGGCACCCACGAGCACTGGTCTTTCGAGGGTTTGACCTTCGTGGTCGATGCCGCCAATGGTGCGGCATCGCCGTTCGCCGCCCAGATCTTCCGAGATCTGGGCGCGGAGGTCGTGTCTCTCCACGACCGACCGAACGGTCGCAACATCAACCTCAACTGCGGCTCGACCCATCCAGAAGCCATGTCCAGAGCCGTCCTCGACTCGGGGGCCGACCTGGGCATCGCCTTCGACGGGGATGCCGACCGCGCCCTTTTCGCTGACGAACGAGGGGTCGTGCGAGACGGAGACGCTGCGCTGTTCCTGTGGGCACGTTTCCTGAAGCACTCGGCACGATTGGAGCCCCCGAAGATCGTCGCGACGAGCATGTCCAACCTCGGATTGGAGAGGGCACTGGACCGGGAATCCACCGAACTGGTCCGCTGTGGAGTTGGCGATCGCACCGTCGTGAACACGATGATGGAGGCCGGCATCTCGCTGGGAGGAGAGCAATCAGGACACCTCGTCGATCTGACGAACAACACCACAGGCGACGGCCTGGCGACCGCCCTTCAGATAGCCGGCATTCTAAAGAGCGAAGGCAAGCCTCTCTCCGAGCTGCTGAGTCCGTTCGTTCGCTTCCCCCAGGTCCTGATCAATGTCAGTGTCTCCACCAAACCACCTCTCGAGTCCCTGCCGACCGTTGCAAACGCAGCCCGCGACGTGGCCGCCCAGCTGGGCAATCGGGGCCGCCTCGTCCTGCGGTACAGCGGCACCGAGCCCCTGGCCCGGGTGATGATCGAGGGCGAAGATCAAACCGAGATCGACCAACTCGCCTCGACCCTGATCGATGCCATCCGGGAAGAGATTGGAGCAGAATAGTCAGGCTCAACCAGGAGATGTCCTCATGACCGATCTTTCCGTAAATGTCGACCACGTCGCGACGCTCAGGCAAGCTCGCAAGGCTGCCTTCCCCGACCCGGTCGAAGCCGCGGAGATCGCCGAGCGACAGGGCGCTACCGGGATCACGATTCATTTGCGCAGCGATCGTCGGCACATCCAGGAGAGCGACCTTGCCCGACTGCGGGAGACCGTCAAGGGAAAGCTCAACCTGGAGATGGCCACCACCGAAGAGAT
This sequence comes from Acidobacteriota bacterium, assembly GCA_030610025.1. Taxonomy (GTDB): domain Bacteria; phylum Acidobacteriota; class Thermoanaerobaculia; order Multivoradales; family JAHEKO01; genus JAUVRX01. The sequence continues at coordinate 7,906 of JAUWSP010000057.1, forward strand.
GACCACCATCGCGCTGCGTTATGGCCCGGACCAGGTCAGCCTGGTACCGGAGCGACCTGAAGAGGTCACCACGGAGGGTGGGCTGGATCTACTGCCCTCGGGCGAGCGAGTGGTGGCGGTGGCCAAGCAGCTCAAAGCCAAAGGGATTGTCGTCTCGGTCTTCATCGACCCCGATTCCAGGCAGATCGAGCATCTCCTATCGACGGCAGCGGGCTGGGTCGAAGGATTCGAGATCAACACCGACAGCTACACCCAGGCAGATGGTGCGGCAGCACAGGCCGAGCTTCAGAAGATCGTCCAGGTCACGTCCATGGGCCTGGACGGCGGCCTGAGGGTCTTCGCCGGCCATGGCCTGACCACCGCGAATGTCAGGGCCGTCGCCTCGATTCCGGGAATCGAGGAGCTCAATATCGGCCACTCCATCGTCTCGAGGGCCGTGCTTGTGGGCATGGAAGAGGCGGTGAGCGAAATGCTCCGCGCCATGGCCTAGAGGCCAGCTGCGCCGGAATCTCGCGAGACCTAGCGTTCGACTTCCATCGGTTCTTCGACGATCTCTTCCGGTTCCTTGAGGATCAGAGCGGTCTCCTGGATCGGAAGCAGCACCCGATGGATGTTGTCCCCAAACGAATACTGCAAGACGTAGTACCCGAGGTCGGAAATTTGATGCAGGGCCCCTTCGACCCCTTTGAGTCCCGCCATTTCGTTGTGGATCAAGACTGCCACAGGAAGCTCCATCGCCCTATCCCTCCAGTAGTCCCGCCTCGCGATACTCCTTGATCTTGCGCTGCAGGGTTCTAAGTCCAATCCCCAGAATCTTGGCCGCTTCTGCCCGTCTCCCGTTCGTCAAGTCGAGAGTCTCCAGGATCGCCAAACGCTCGATCTCGGCCATGTCCCTCGGTTCTCCCACCGCATTCTGCACCGGCAGGCTCGAGCTCGAGAGATGGCCCAGCCGGAGCTCTGGCGGTAAGTCGGCCACGTCGATCTCTTCGCCCTCGTGAAAGATCACCATCGACTCGATGAAGTTCTTGAACTCGCGGACATTGCCTGGCCAGGCGTGGCCCGAAAGCAGTTCGAGAGCTTCCGCACTGAGGCGTTTGGGCGGCTGACCGTGCTCTTCACAAAATTGAGCCAGGAAGTGTTCGGCCAGCAGGGCCATATCTTCCAATCGTTCCCTGAGGGGCGGAACCCGCAAGGTGACCACCTTCAGCCGATAGTAGAGATCCTCACGAAATCTGCCTTCTGCCACTTCCTGTTCGAGGTCCCTGTTGGTGGCGGCGAGGAGACGGAAGTCGACGTCGATCAAGTCTCCGCCGCCGACCCTCATGACCTGCTTCTCCTCGAGCACCCGCAGGAGCTTGACCTGAAGCTCCGGGTAGAGCTCGCTGATCTCGTCGAGAAACAGGGTACCGCGATGGGCCAGCTCGAACTTCCCGATCTTGCGGGCTACGGCACCTGTGAACGATCCCCTTTCATGGCCGAACAACTCGCTCTCGAGAATGTCCGAGGGGATGGCGCCGCAGTTCAAAGCCAGGAAGCGCTCCTCGCTTCGCGGGCTGGCGTGGTGCAGAGCCTTCGCCACGAGCTCTTTCCCCGTTCCGCTCTCTCCTGTGATCAGGACAGTGGAGCGGGTCGGCGCCACCAGCCGCATCTGCTCGAAGAGCCGTTCCATTTGCGACGAATTGGCAATGATGCTCTCGAACCCATAGCGCTTGTCCAGCATCTTCCTGAGCGTCGTCACTTCCTGCTTGAGCTGGCGGTTCTCCAGAACATTCTTCACCCGCTTGCGCAGCTCATACAAATCGACCGGCTTGGTGAGATAGTCGTCAGCACCGATTCGCATGGCTTCGACTGCCGACTCGATGCTGCCGAAACCGGTGACGAGGATGACGCCGAAATCCAACTCTCGTCGGCGAACCTCGGTCAAGAAGGCGATGCCGTCGGTGCCAGGCATTCTCAGATCGCAGACTGCCGCGGCCGCCTGCTCGTTCTCGTCAAGGAACTGCAG
>JAUWSP010000125.1 GCA_030610025.1 Acidobacteriota bacterium
CCTCACCGACTTCAGAGAAGAGGCCCTCGAGCTCCGATTCTGTGGTTTCGTAATTCAGGTTACCGACGAAAATTGTGTTGCTGATGACTGTACTCCTTTCCCGAGTTGCACTCACTGTTGGCCACGCTGTTTACAAATGCGTGGCTCGATGATTTGACCTTCAGTGACAAGTCTACCCTCAGCGCAAGTCTAGTTGAACCCCTCCTGTTGAGTTGGCACTAGGGGAGCGGGGCGGGGACTCGATGTGGAAGAAGTACCGCCTCTGGGTGGAATTCGAGCCAATCACCCGGTGCAACCAGTCCAGCACCACAAAGTTAGCACAAGATGCGGGAAGCGTTCGAACGATTCGAAACACCGTGCTACCATCCTCCTGCGGTCGGCCTCTTAGCTCGCGTCCTCGAGGCAGAGTCCTCAGATGCGGGAGCTCAGGCCTAGCAAGTGTCGACAGCCCATCCCTACCCCAGAGGAGCCAATGATCGTGATTGAAGAAGGCAGTACGGTATCTATCGAGTACACCCTCACCCTGGACGATGGCACCACAGCTGACACCAACATGGGCGATGATCCTCTAGTCTACAGCCAGGGTCAGCAGGAGATCCTCCCTGCCCTCGAAGAGGCCCTCATCGGTCTCGAGGTCGGGAACACGAAGAACGTCAGTTTGACCGCTGAAGAGGGCTACGGTCTTGTCGATCCTGACGGCTTTCAGGAAGTGACCCCGGACATGGTGCCCGAAGACGCTCGCACGGTGGGCACCCTGCTCGTCGCCAGCGACCCGGAAGGCAATGAGCAGCCGATTCGAGTCCACGAGGTAGAGGAGGACAAGATCGTCCTCGACTTCAACCATCCCCTGGCGGGACAGGCGCTCACGTTCGACATCAAGATCGTCGCGATCGAGTAGCTTCAGGCCGGCCTATTCCAGGACCAGTGCCATGTCGCGAAAATTGATGACATAGGCGTTGAATTTGTGCAGTACGTCCAGCCCGACGTTGCAGTAGAGGTAGTTGTCTTCGGGTGTCCGGATCGGGCGGGTGTAGACGTCTACATTTTGCAGATTGGTGCCGCCGGCCGCGATGGTCAGTGCGAGTCGTGGCAATTGGAGAGCCGGTATCTCCTGGAAACCGCCGACACCCCCGGTGGTGATCGTGACGTTTCTTCCCAGCGATTCCAGACGTTCGCGATAGCGCTGGAAGAAGGGCTCGTAGAAGACTGTCTTGTTGGCTCCTGTGTCGAGACGACAGATCAGATCGTCCCGCCTATACCGGACCCGCACCAGAGGGTCTAGATCATCCAGGGCCAGATTGCCCAGCTTGCGGACGGGTGGGCGAGAAGGGATCTCCATGACGTCATCGCGGCGGAAACGAATCTCCCCCATGGCCTCGACGACCGGGAAGCCAACCAGCCCCTGAATCGTGCGGCCGCCCGGAAAGGTCAGCAGCTCATCCGGAAAGACCAGGAAGACGACGTTGCGATAGTCGACCTTGCCGATCGACATCTGCGGCGCAACGGCCACATCGGCCAGCACCCGGCCACCGGTCGAGGTGGCGACCTCCACGTCAGCCGGTCTGACGGTCAGACCCAGTGCCTTGGCTTCGGAGGCCATGATGACGGAGAAGTTGGCACCGGTGTCGAGGGAGAACTGGCGCTTTTCGTCGCCGATCTTCAGCGGCACTCGGCGGGAAGCCCCCAACGCAAGGCGACTCGAGCGACCTATCCGGGCTTCCTGAGGAGGGACATCTTTCAGGGCCTCGAGGAGGGGTAAGGTGCCGCGGACCTCCTGCTCGACCGCGGGGTCTTCCCTTCGCGTCGGCGACGCCAACAGGGAGCGGGCCGCCGAGAGGGCCTCGTTGTACCGGTGAAGTCGCAGATTGGCGATCACCAGCAGGTGCCGCAGTCTGAGGGAGACCAGAGGTGGCAGATCACTCTCCTCGAGCGCGGACTCGGCGATCCGGATCGATGCGGCGGGCTCGTTGAATGCCAGCTGCACAGCTGCCGCGAAGAAGTGGTGTTCGGGGGGCTGCTGCTCACCGCCGGGGCTCTTGGCGAGCTCCTCGCGCAGAGAAAAGAAGTCCCGGCTGTCATAGAGAGCCTGCAGATCGATCCTCGCCGGAGAATTGTCCCGCGTTGCATCTGCCGCCAGGGCTGGAATCGCCAGGCCGCAGACGATCCAGAACGCTAGCACCGTCCAATAGCCCACGATCTGGCCCAGACCATCTCCTCTACGCATTGTGTCGATATTCCTATCAGCTCCAGGCCCGGTTTCCAAAACGCGAACAGTCTCGCACTGGACTCCGGCATGACCGGTGGAGGGATCCGGAAGTCTTCACAGCCGTCGCTTCATGGTTGTGAGACCATTGGGGCAGCGAGGTACTGACGGCGCGAGGCCGGAGATCACCAGAATATGGCTGAAGTCAAGATTTGTGATGTGTCGCTGCGGGACGGGATGCAGATCCTGAACCGCCACGCCGTGATCCCGATGGAGGCCCGTCTCCAGTTGGCGGAGGCGCTGGTCAGGAGTGGAGTGCCGTACATCGAGGTGGGGTCCTTCGTGAACCCACGTGTTGTTCCGGCCATGCAGGACACTTCCGAGGTGCTTCGGCGTCTGCCGCCGTACGATGGCCAGATCGCTGCCCTGGCTCCGACTCTCGAGTACTACGAGCTGTTACGACAGGCGGAGAGGGTGAACACCGTCGCGCTTTTCGTGTCGGCTTCCGAAGAGTATGCGCAGAAGAATACGCACATGAGCGTCGCAGAGTCGCTGAAAGCGGCAGCGAAAGTGGCAGCCGCGGCCAAGGCCGATGGCTATCGATTGCGTGGTTACCTGTCGTTTGCCTTTCGAGACCGGAGCCAGAAGGATGGCCTGATGCCGGCCGAACAGGTGAGCGAGATCAGCCACCATCTGATCGAGATGGGATGCGAAATGGTGGCTCTTTCGGACACGGACGGCTTGGCGACACCCAACGACATCGACCGCGTCGTGGGGCACGTGTCGCAGCAGCTGGGCCTCGAGCACATCGGCGTACACCTTCATGACCGCCGGGGCCTCGGAGTGACGAACGCCTTCGTGGCCTACAAGGCCGGGGTCCGTACCTTCGACGCCTCGATCGGAGGAATCGGAGGAGCGATCACGGTTCGGCACTCCATCGGGAATGTCGCGACCGAGGAGTTGGTGGCGATGTTCGACAGCCTCGGGGTCAGCACCGGTGTCGACGTGCGTCCGTTGATCGAGGCTGGCTGCCGTGTGTCACAGATGGCCGATTTCGTTGGCGATCCCCCGCCACCCAGCAAGATCATCCTGGATGAGCTCGCCAAGCGGCGGATGGAGGTCGAGGAGACCGAAGGCATCGAGGCCGATCTGTCGCTGATGGATCTTGTCGGTTCGCTGATCAACATCATCGGACGGCGACCCCATACCCTCACCGTCGAGTCGGTGAGCCACACCCTGGTGGACGCCGGCAAACAGGTGAGCCTCTTTCTTCATGCGCCCACCAACCGAGCCGCTGTCATCTTCAGCTTGTTCATGATGCTGATCGTGTCGGGTGTTGGAGCTCTGTTCGTGCGGGTGCTACCGACCCCGTGGGCGGCGAGGAGTGAGGTCATTGCCATCACCCTTTTCAGTCTGGCGATGGTGCTCTTGATCGGCCTTGGGCTGACTCTGGTTCAGGTCGCCGGTGGCTTGAAGCTGCCAAGGTCTCTGACCCCGGATGAACGAACGATTGTGAGACAGGCTTTGAGTGAGCTGGCCGATGATTTGAAGGCCAGGTCTACCTATCCCAGAAGCTACGAGGTGTGAACCCCATGGTCGAAGAGGAACTGCATTCCACTGCCCTGCCTACCAGCGAGGAGCCGGAGCTCAAGTTCCACGAACACGCTCGCGACTTCGCGGTGAAGCAGATTCGGGACTATGGAGGACAGCTGATTCGTGAGTCTGTGGACACCGCGAGGTCCCGCCGGCACGCCCTGGTCCTACAGAAGGACGTCCAATACGCGGCCCACCGGCTCCACACCGAGTTCCGAAATCGAAAGAACGTCTTGTTCCAGTTTCTGGGCGCCGGTCTGTTGGGCGTCTTCCTGCAGGGCTTCACTACCGAGATGCTGGCGCCGGATCCCGAGGCATGGACCGTCGTGGTGTACGTGGTCATTGGTTTCATCGGTATTTTCGGCGTCTTCTGGTCGCTGATCAGGTAGCGCTGCCGTTGGTCGTCGACCAACCCGGAAAGCAAGATCCGAAGGATGGGTTCGATGCAGAGAAGCCCTCCGCAACCGCCCCGGCGATCGCGTTGGATCAGCCCGCTTGCATTCGTGGGTCCCGGTCTTCTCGTGGCGGCCACGGGGGTCGGAGCGGGAGATCTGGCAACGGCCAGCATCGTTGGCAGTCGCCTTGGTCTGGCAGTGCTGTGGGCGGTGCTGGTAGGCGCGATCCTCAAATACGTTCTGACCGAGGGTCTTGCCCGATGGCAGCTGGCAACCGGGACGACGCTGCTCGAGGGATCCGTCCGATACCTCGGTCGTCCGGCCTCCTACTTCTTCCTTGCCTATCTCCTCATCTGGAGCTTCACCGTGGGGCGGGCGTTGGTGAGTGCCTGCGGGGTAACGGCTCACGCCCTGGCTCCGATCTTCCCGGATCCCGTGACCGGCAAGGTCGTCTTCGGCGTGGCTCACAGCTTGGCGGGTGTGATCTTGGTTCTCGTCGGTGGATTTCGTCTATTCGAGCGGGTCATGAGTGTGTCGATCGGACTCATGTTCGTTACGGTGATCACGACCGCGGTGACACTCCGACCCGATCTGTCAGCCGTGGTTCGCGGCGCTTTGGTTCCTACGATTCCGCGTCTCGGCGAAGGAGGGCTAGTCTTGACGGTGGCGTTGCTCGGTGGAGTCGGAGGAACGGTGACGCTGCTGTGCTACGGATACTGGATCCGCGAGGTGGGTCGGGAGGGGCCGGAAGATCTGCGACTGTGTCGATGGGACCTGGCCACGGGCTACGCGGCCACCGCAGTCTTCGGGCTCGGTATGGTAATCGTCGGTTCGACGGTTCAGGTCGAGGGCGGCGGTGCGACGCTGCTCGTCGATCTGGCGAGCCGTCTGGGTGAAACCCTTGGGCCGTCCGGAAAAGCCTTCTTCTTGATCGGCGCCTGGAGCGCCGTGGCCAGCAGCCTGTTGGGGGTATGGCAGTCCGTGCCCTATCTATTTGCGGACCTCTGGCGACTGCTCATGGATTCCAAGGAAAGTAGGGTGGAGGATGTGGACACGAGTGGTTTGCCCTACCGGGCATTTCTCGTAACCCTTGGTGTTGCTTCGATCACCGGTCTCTTCAGCAGCTTCGTCCACATCCAGATGGTCTATGCGGTCCTGGGAGCGCTTTTCGTTCCGATGCTCGCGATGGCGTTGTTGGTTCTCAACGGTCGACGGAGGTCGATGGGGGCGCTCAGAAACGGCTCTCTGGCGAAAATCGCACTGCTGGGAGCCCTGAGCCTTTTCCTCGTCTTCGGCTATCTCCAGATCCGATAGTCCTCTACTGCTGGGACCAGGCAGTTGAGTGCGAGGGCGACAGCTTGGTATCCTATTTCAGATATTTGGATCGGATTATCCGAAATTTTGAATAGGACGCACACTCAACCCTGGAAAAACCTGTATATACTGATACCCCCTGGGGTACATTTCTGGCTTCGATTTTGCAGAGCTGGATCTGGGCCTCGACAGATCCGGGGGAATACCGAGTCGAGAGCATCAGAGTTTGAAACAGGAGAGAGCAGAGAGTAGGGGAACAGTAGGGGAAGGCCGATGATTCAGAGTACAGCTACCAAATACGCCATCCGGGCTGTCTGCCACCTTGCCCACCTGGAGCCCGGGACCCGGGCTCAGGCGCGTGAGATCTCGGAGGCGCTCTCCATTCCGCAGGCATACCTTTCGAAGATCCTCCAGGATCTGACCAAGAAGGGCCTCCTCAGTTCGACCAAAGGCCCTGCCGGGGGCTTCGAGCTCAACTGCTCTCCGACACAGACGAGCCTCTACACGCTGGTTCACGCGGTGGAAGGGCCCAGACCGGAGGTCGACTGCCTCCTGGGCTTGAGCCCCTGTGCCGATGAAACGAAATGCCCGATCCACGACACCTGGAAAGAGATTTGTGAGTCCTTTCACGAGCGCATGAAGAGTATCTCCCTGATGGATGTGGTGGAGGCGGAAAAGGAAAAGCGACAGGTGCTAGAAACGACGATGCTTGCCGGGTCAGCAGTGTCGCGGAGTGAAACTGACACCGACCGAAAGCTGGACTCATCGGTCGGGTAGAACCACAGGAGAATTGAATATGACGGTGAAGGAAAAGACGGCCGAGCAGGCTTCTCTGGTGCGCTTCGAGAAGAGACAGATCCAAGAGCCCAGAGTCCTGAACGAGGCCTACGACTACGACAATCCAGTGCCGTTCACACGAGCCTTGCGGGTGGAGCTACCAGGCTACTCGATGATCCTCATCAGCGGCACTGCCAGCGTCAACGAAGCGGGCGAGTCGATTCATATCGGCGATCTGGAGGCCCAGTCGTGGCGCACCTTCCGCAACATCGAGGCACTGTTGGCCGCTGAAGGTGCCGACTGGCACGACGTCGTTCGCACGACCTGCTATCTGCGCGACATGTCTCGCGACTATGACCCGTTCAACGAAGTCAGGATGGCTTTCTACAAGCAAAAGGAGCTGGACCCATTTCCCGCCAGCACAGGTATCGAGGTCACGCTGTGCAGGGAAGATCTTCTGGTCGAGATCGAGGCGATGGCCATCGTTCCGCCCGATCGAAAAGGAAAGTGATCCTGGCCAGTGAAGAACAAGGGGCTGGAGTTGGACTCTCGCAGAGGCGGCTTTGACCATTGCAAGACAGGGGACGAGGGGAATCCCATGCTGATAACCATGAAAAGCGGTTACACCGACCGAGATGCCAAACGAGTGGTCGACAAGGTCGAGTCTGCCGGTGGCCTCGCCCAGTGGCGCAAGCTGCAAGGGCAAAACCTCCTGGTGCTCACGGGTTGCCCGAATTCTCTCGAGCGGGAGCTGCAGCGCCTGCCAGGAGTGGAATCAGTGCAAGTTCCGACCGGTGGGCATTGGTTGGTCACGCGACAGTGGCGACCGGAGGACACGGTCGTCGAGGTGAAGGGAGCCAAGATAGGGGGGGCCAATCCGCCGGTCATCATGGCCGGGCCCTGCGCGGTGGAATCCAGGGATCAGTTGCTGAGGATCGCCGAGAAGGTCGCGGATGCCGGAGCCAGCCTGATGCGAGGAGGAGCCTTCAAGCCGCGAAGCAGCCCCTACTCCTTCCAGGGCATGCAGGCGGAAGGGCTGGCCCTGCGCGCCGAGGCTCGTGAGCGGTTCGGGCTCGCCGTGATCAGTGAGCTCAGGGATGTCAACACGCTGGACCTGTTTCTCGACTACGAGATCGACATCATCC